>CAZQKH010000010.1:0-19538 GCA_964593105.1 Candidatus Woesearchaeota archaeon
TTGCTATGGTGCTTGTGATATACCTGTAGGTTTAGAAAATTTAAAGCCAAAAATAAATTTATTTATTCAATTTGGGCATAATTCTAAAATGCCTAGTTATTAATGTACTCCATTATAATAATCTTTAAAAGCTAATTTAAATTATAAGATTGAATGACAAATAAAAAAATAGTGCTTTCTCAATCTCAATTAAGTTTATTAGATAAAGAAGTAAAATTTCTCTCAAGATTTCCTTTAAAAAAAGAAAAAAATTATGAAAAAGACTTTAAGGTTCTTGTAAAGGCAGGTGCTATTAAACGTTCGGGAAGTTCTCCAACATCTTATTTTATGACAGAAGAAGGAAAAAAGTTATATCAGGAGCAATTTTTAATTTCTACAGAAGCTTTTTCTTTATTAGGCAAAATAATTGAAAAAGATTATATCCCTAAAGAAGAAGAAAAAGGAATCTTTTCTAAATTTGTAGAAAGAGGTTTAGTGCAGATTATTGGAAGCCCTTCTCCTTTGAAATATGCTGCAACTCCTAAAGGAATTGAATATAGTAGAGTTTATCTTAATGGTTGGAATAGTTGTTTTAGAGGATCTAAGAGTGTTGCTGCATGGATGTAAATAATTTCAAATAATCATTTTCTCGAAATAAAAAATATGGGGATTTTATTTAAGATATAAATCTTTAAATTTAATCTTTCCAATTAAATGCTATTAAAAGAAGTGCTATTAATAATCCTATATCTATTATTATGCAATAAATACAATAAGATTTTAAAATAAATTGTTGAAGATATAAGAAATATATTGCAATAATAGAGCCAATAACTATTCCTGCATAAATTATTAATTTTTTTATCTTTTCAGGTTCTCTAATATGTAAATAAGTTATTATTGATAAAAATATAAAGATAAAGATTCCAAGATATCCTGTTGTTACTTTTTCTGGAATAAAAAGAGAAGAAGAATTTTCTATGTCACAAACTTCTTTTGCATTACAAACAAAACCTTGAGATAAAAATAAAGAACTAAAAAGAGCGAGAATGAATATAATTAAGATGATTGAATATTTGTATTTTATTTTTAACATTCAGTCAGTTCTTGTAATTGTTTAATTGTGTGAACCCCCCTATAGAATTCTCTTTTTATTTTCCAGCTTGGAGTTGCTTCTATGCCAGAACATTTATCTAATTCATAAAAACAATCCACTACATCAAGATATTTATAATTTTTTCCAAAAAGGTCTTCTTGAATTCCACATGCATGGCATCCTAATTGAGTATATAAAGTAGATTTTTCTGCAATACATTTTACAATTTCTTCGTCTGTTTCTATTACTTTATCTGGTTTTGTTAAAATAAATAAAATTATAGATATTATTATTACAAACATTAAAATATTTATCCAAGTTTTAATCCTCTTTTGATTCATGTATTATTAAAAGAAAAATGCATTTTAAAGGTTTTCATAAAACTGGTTTCTTAAGATTTGAGATTAAATTATTGATGATTTAATTATTTTAACATTTTCTAAAGGCTGATTATTAGCACCTATTTGAACTTGTGCAATTTTATTTATTAAATCTGTGTCTTTCACAACCATTCCAAAAGCACAATGTTTTGTGTCTAGAAAATTATTATCTACTAAATTTATAAAAAATAAATGTTTTTAAATCCAACCTAGTAAAATAACTAGTCCTACTAAAAATAATAATGCTCCTGCTATTAAATGAAGTTTTCTAATATTTCTTTCTTTCCAACCTTCAACTTCATCTACTTTTTTAAGTCCAAAATAAATAATTATTGTTATTATTAACATTGGAAGAATAAATATTAAGTTATAATACAATAACCAAGGAAGTGCTCCTAAAATTCCTAGTTCTGATAAAATTCCAGATGCAATAACATAAGGTCCTATTGTGCAAGGAAGTAAAAATAATGTAACAATAAATCCAATTAAAAATGCTCCTGTGGGAGAAGTTATTTTTTGGATTACCCTTTTTACTTTTGGTCTCATAAATAAAGGCATTTCTGTTCCTAAATTACCTTTTTTATATATAAAATAATCTTTAATATTTAATGCTCCAAATACCATTGCTAAAATTGCCAAGCATTTATAAAAACAAGAAGAACTATTTCTTAAAAATTCTGCAAATGTTTTAAAAAGCTGAATTATAATTATCCCATAAACTAAATATCCTATATAAACTGCCAATATAAAAAATAATCCCCCCATCAAAACTTTTCTTTTTTTATCTGGATTTTGTATTAAGATTGTTGTTAAAATCATTCCAAGAACTGCAATTGCACAGGGATTAATGGAATCTGCTAATGCAAGTGTTGTCATTCTTAAAAAAGTTAACATTTTAATATTAATTTTATATTGGTTTTAAATGTTTTGGAATTATTTTATTTAAAACCTTGTTCTTTTTGCAATATTGAAAAATCTTTTTTAAGAGTTTCAAGCATATTCATATTATATGTTGCAACAGCAGGATGATATAATGGAATTATTTTTAAATTGCTTTGATTTAAAGTTAAAATTGTAAAAACTTTTCCATGAATTTTACTAATCCCTTGAATTTCTTTTTTTAAATTAAATTTTTTTAAGATAAAATCTGTTGCAAAATTTCCTAAACAACAAATTATTTTTGGCTTTATTATTTTTATTTGTTTATTAAGATAATCTGAACAAGCTTTTATTTCTTCTTGGGTTGGATTTCTATTTTGCAATGGACGACATTTTAAAATATTTGTAATAAAAATTTCTTCTCTTTTTAAATTGATTGAATTTAAAAGTTCATCAAAAATTTTTCCTGCTTGTCCAATAAATGGCTTGCCTTCTTTATCTTCATTATATCCTGGTGCTTCTCCAACAAACATTATGTCTGCATCTAAAGACCCTTCTCCAATTACAGGGTTTGTTCTTGTTTTCCATAAATCACATTTTTTACAATTTAAAATTTCAGCTTTTAATTTTTCCATTTTAATATATTATTTAATCTTTAATTTTGCTTCTGTAATTTATTTTATTTGTTCAAGAGTTTTGTTAAGTATTTTTTTAAACAACTCTTGAAATTCTTTATCATAAACAACAATTGGGGTTAAATTAACCAATGCTTGTACAAATTTTTTATCATAGGGTAATTTTCCCAATATGGAGATATTCTTTTTATTAGCAAACTTTTCTATCTTTTTTGTAAAGCTTTTATTAATATTCCATTTATTTATAACTATTCCATAAGGAATTTTAAAATGTTCCACAACTTTTAAAACTCTTTTTAAATCACTTAATGCAGAAGGATTTGGTTCAGTAACTGCAATTATATAATCTGAACCTTGAACAGAAGCAATTACAGGACATCCAATTCCAGCTGCAGAATCAATTAACATTATTTCTTTATTTTCTTTTTCACCTAGTTTTTTCACTTCATTTACTACTTTTCCAGACCCAGATTCTCCCATTTTTAATTGTCCAGAAACTATAGAAAAATTGTATTTAGTCCGAGCTTTGCCGATTTTAGCATTTTTTACTTTTTTTACTTTTATTCCTTTTGGGCATAAAAGTTTACAGGTTCCACAACCTTCACATAAAAATTTGTTTATCTTAGGTAATTTTTTTTCTTTATCCCAAGAAATAGCAGAAAAAGTACAAGAATCTATGATGTTTTTACAATTTTTTGCTTTTTTATTTACAAATGCTTTATAATTCGTAGAAATATTTTTTTCTTTTCGAAATTTTTTAACTCCTAAAACTAAACCTAGATTGGGAGTGTCCACATCACAATCAGCTACAATAATTTCTCTTTTCTTAGATAATAAAACAGCCAAGGAAGCTGTTATTGAACTTTTTCCTACTCCCCCTTTTCCTGATAAAATTGTTATTGCTTTCATTTTTTGTTTTTTTGAATAAATTTAGCAATTTTTTCAATCTCTTTATGCTTAATTATTTTTCCTTTTAAATATGCTTGTTGAATTTTTTTGCTATAGGGTATTTCACTTATTATTTCACAATTAAATTTTTTAGATGTTTTTTCTATAATGCTTTTATTAGCTATATCACTTCTGTTTAAAATGATTTTAGAATTAATATTTAATTTTTCCATTAATTTTAAAATCAAATTCAAATCATGATTTCCTAAAGGGGTTGGTTCAGTAACTGCTATTCCTAAATCACTATCAAGCAATGCTGCAATAACTGGACAATGAGTTCCTGCTGCTGTGTCAATTATTATATAATCATAATTTTTTTCTTTATTTTTAATATATTTTTTAATTTCATTTATCACTAAACTTGATTCTTCTACCCCTGGTTTTATTTTTCCTGTTATTAAATCTAAATTTTTTTTATTTCCTTGGAGAATTTCACCGATGCTTTGTTTTTTTTCACTTATTGCATTAACAGGACAAACAATTTTACAGGCCTTACACCCATTACATTGTTCAGGAATAAGAATAGGATTTTTTCCTTTTACAAAAACAAGTGCATTTTCTCTACAAACTTGGGAACACTTTCCACATTTTATGCATTTATTTGTATCAATTTTTGGAATCATGGTTTTGACATCTTTTATTTTTTTGAGATTTATTTTAAGAATTATATCATCATTAGGACAATCCACATCAGCATCAATAAGTAAAATTTTATTTTTTTTAGATAATTCAGTAGCTAAAGCAGTAGCTATTGTGCTTTTACCTGTTCCACCTTTACCTCCTGTAATAGTTATTTTCATTTTTTTTTGCTTTTATTCCTTACAAAAAGGACATGAGCTTTTACTTGGAGTTCCTATAATATTTTTTTTGTAAAGCTCTACATGTTCGTTACAGCAAAAAACTTTAACTTTAGAATCTATAAATTCAGGAACTTTTACTCTTGCCCAAATTTCTTTTCCTTTTTCAATTTTTTCTTTACAATATTCACATTTTTTTTTGAATAAAGCCATGTTTTAACCTCTTAAGCGCTTTAATATAACTAGCACTTCTTAAATTACAGTTATATTTTTTTGCTGTTTTTTGAATTTCCTCATAAGCATTTATAATTTTTTCTTTTAATTTATTATCTACTTTTTTTAAGGACCAGTGTTCATTGTTTAAATTTTGTATATACTCAAAATAAGAAACCATTACCCCCCCTGAATTTGCTAAAATGTCTGGAATTACAATTATATTTTTTTTAAATAAAATTTCATCTGCTTTTGGTGTTGTTGGACCATTTGCAAGCTCTAAAATAACTTTTGCTCTAATTTTATCAACATTTTCTTTTGTAATTTGATTTTCTAAGGATGCTGGAATTAAAATATCACATTTCACTTTTAATAAGTTCTTGTTACTTATCTTCTTAGCATTATAATTTATTACTGAACCGGTCTTATTTTTTGTTTTAATTAAATCATCTATAGGTAATCCATTTTTATTATAAATTCCTCCTTTAGAATCACTTACTGCTATTATTTTATACTTCTTTTTTAATAATTTGGCAGCTATCTTCCCAACATTTCCAAATCCTTGTATTGCTACTGTTTTTAAATTTGGAAATTTCTTTTGTAAAATAAAAACTCCGCCTTGTGCTGTTGCCTTTTCTCTTCCTTCTGATCCCCCATTAGAAAGAGATTTTCCAGTAAATGCGGCCTTTCTTTTATCTCCAGTTAATTTTTCATACTCATTTACCATAATATCCATAATTTCGGAATTTGTATTAACATCAGGTGCAGGAATATCTTTTTTAGGACCTATTTCTTTATAAAAAGTTTGCACATATTTTTTTGATATTTTTTTGATTTCTTCTTTTGTTAATTTTTTAGGATCACAATTAACTCCTCCTTTTGCCCCACCTAAGGGCAAATTAATTACTGCACATTTAAAGGTCATCCAAAATGCTAATGATTTAACTTCATCCAAATTTACATTGGGGTGAAATCTTATCCCTCCTTTATAGGGTCCTAATAAATTATTATGTTGAATTCTATATGCTCTATGGGAATTAATATTTGCTTTTAGGATTTTATTTGGTTGTTTTAATTTTTTTAATAAGTTTGCATCTAAATTAATTAAGCTAGCTGCTTTTTCTAATTGTTTTAATGCTGATTTAAAAGTCATTTTTAAAGTTAAAGATTTTTATTAATCCATTCTTTAATAGAATTTTCTGGTATTGCCCCAATAAATTCGTCTACAATTTTTCCATCTTTAAACATTTTTACACTTGGTATTGACATTATTCCATATTTTTGGCTTGCGATTTTAGCTTTGTCAACATTGATTTTTGCTAAAATGAATTTTCCTTCATATTCTTGTGCAAATTTTTCTAATATGGGACTAAGCATTAAACAAGGAGAACACCAAGTTGCCCAAAAATCAGCAACTACGGGAATCTCTTTTGATTTTTCAATTATTTTTTCTTCAAAATCTTGGTCTGTTATATTTATGATCATTTTTTTACCTCTGTAAAAATTAATAGGTTAAAAGGTATTTAAATAAATCGGAGTATTTAAGAATATTTCCATAAAAATGAAATACTTCTACCATTTTTGTATTTCTACTTCTACTTCTTTTATCCAGTTATGAATTATTTCTAAAATCTTTTGTTTTAAAATTGGATTTTCTTTAATAGAATAAATAAAAATATACCCTCCTTTTTTTAAATTTCTTTGATTTCTTTTTATTAATTCTTTTTTGTTAATTTCATTAATTGCTTTTTGAGATGTTGATAATCCTATTTTAAATATTTGAGCTATTTCTCGTGCTGTAAATTTTTTATTAGAATTTTTGATTAAATATTCCACTATTTTAAATTCTGTTTTTGTGAAATTAAGATTGCATCTAATTACTTCTTTTAAGTCAAATTTTTTGCATGCGAAGTCTATCATTTTTACTTTAACCCTATATGTTGTAAATCACTTGTTTTATTTATTTCTGTTAATTTACCTTCTATAAAATCTTGTACAGCATTTTTTATTATACCCTTTCCTTGATAAATTTTTATTTTTAGTTGTTCGAAGATTTGAAAAGCTTTAGGACCCATATTCATTGTGATTATTGCATCTGGTTTTTCATTACCTATTAATTGTGCTGCGCTAATTCCAGCTCCCCCCATTTGTGTTTTTGCTATGTTTTTAATTGATTTAATCTTTTTTATGTTTTTTTCTTTAATTTCTGCAATTAAAAAGTAAGCACATCTTCCAAATTTTGGATCTACTTCACTTTCCAAATTTTTACCTGTTGAGCTTATAGCGATTTTCATTTTAAAAACCTCCTTTCAAAATTATTTTTATAAATTTCTTTTTTAATTTTAATTGCTTTACCATTTATTATGGCATCTGCAATTTTATTTCTAGCATTTGTTAAAATCCTAGATAAAGTTGGTTGAGAAATTTCCATTTCTTTTGACGCTGATTCTTGAGGTATTTTCTTAAAATCAATTAATCTTATTACTTCAAATTCTTCTAAACTTATTTCAATTTCTTGCAAGTTCTTTACTGGGGCCCCAGCTGGTTTAAAGTAACTTGCATTTGGATTTCCTCTTATTCTTCTTCTTTTACATGGTCTTGACATTTTGATTTATTCTTGGTCTGCAAATCTTCTGTTTCTTCTTGGTCTTCTACCAAGGCCTGTTCTTGGTGCATCTTCATTTGGTTTTGCACCTTTACAATTTCCCATTTGTCTTCCTGTTTTTGAACCTTTTCCTTCAGGTCCTGTTCCATTTTTATTTGGCATTTTATAACTCCTGCTCTTTTGAGCTTATTTAGTTATGAATATATATTCATAATACTTTATAAATGTTTTGTTTTGAATACTTATTCATAAAACTTTAATAGCTAGCTAATTTTTGTAATATTTTTATAGATTAAACATCTTTTTTATAATCTCTTCTTTTAATTTTCTATAGTAAAATCATTTTAAGAATTTAAATTATTGACGCTTTAATTATTTTAACGTCTTCTAAAGGTCGATCATTTGCACCTGTTTGAACTTGTGCAATTTTATTTATTATGTCTATGCCTTCCACAACCATTCCAAAAGCACAATGTTTTGTGTCTAGAAAATTATTATCTACTAAATTTATAAAAAATTGGCTTGAACCTGTGTTTGGTCCTGCATTTGCCATTGAGAGGGTATATTGGTTATTTTTATTTCCACCAGCATGAGTAAATTCATCTTGAATATTTGGAATAGAAGGATCTCCAAATCCTGTTCCTGTTGGATCCCCGCCTTGAATCATAAATCCTTGAATTATTCTATGAAAGATTACTCCATCATAAGTTTCTTTTTTTACAAGATTTTCAAAATTACCTGTTGTAATTGGCATGTCAGAATAAAGATTAATTACAATGTTTCCGTGATTTGTTTCTAATTTTACTTTTGTCATTTTGTTATTTGTGTTTTCGTTTGAATTTTCTGAAATTGTTAAGGTATCTGATTCTTCGTTACCAATCTTATTTGTACCTGTTGTTGTCAATAAAACTACTGCTATTGCAACTATTAAAATAATTATTGAGATTATTATAAACTTTTTATTTTTCATTTAAACGATTAAATTGCGCCTTCAGTATTTTCTAAAGTTGATTGATCTGCTGGGGCTTCTTTTTGTTCAGGTGTTTCTTGTGCAGGTACTTCTTCATCTTTCATATCCTCTAAATTAATAGAGTCTATCATTTCCTTAAACTTAGAAAAATCTGCTCCTAAAATTCTTACACCTGATTTTGTAAAACCAGTGTATCTATCAGAAGTTACAAATTCTCTTATGGTCAATCCTTTTCTTCCACCAAAATCGTCAATCCTTACAACAATTTCGGTTGTATCGTTTTTACTTATTTTTCCAATGTCTTTTTCCATCTTTGTTAGAATTTGACTTATTTTATAAATGTTTGCGTATTATTTTTAGAGAGATTATTTTAGATTTAAATATTCTTTAAGGTATAGTTTTTTCTCAAGTTTTTCACTTAAATCCTTAAAATTTTCAATTTCTTTTAATTTAAAATAAATTTTATCTCTTTCATTGCAGTTTTTGATTGAACCTCCGCAAGGATCTCCTTTTCCTGCTTTAATACAATATCTATTTTGTTGGTAAGGGCATCTTTCAAGATCTTTTATTTCTTTTGATTTTATTTTCATTTTATTTTTTTGAGTATATTTTTGAATTCTTTTTTTTGTTTATTATTAAGATCTTTTTCAAATATTTCATAGGTTTTTCTCCATTGAGCACATACTTTCTCTTCTTCTTTACAACCCTGTTTAGTGTAAAAGAAACAATAAATATCGTATTTATCACATAAATTCATTTTATTTTAAATAATTTATTTTTTAAAAGAATTGTTGTGGTGTAGAAACAATTCCTCAAATCTAAAACATTCAAGCCGAGGTATTATAAAAATTAGTCTTTCATTTCAATTTTAACATTAACTGATTTTGGAATTTTCATCCTCATAATGTGATGAAGAACTTTTTCATTTGCAGGCAAGTCAATTAATCTTTTGTGTATTCTCATTTCAAATTTATCAAAAGTAGCTGAACCATCTCCACATGGAGATTTTCGTGTTGTAATTTTAAGTTTTTTTGTTGGCAATGGAATTGGTCCACTTATTACAATCCCAGATTTTTTAGCTAATTCCCGAATAGAATTACAAATAGAATTAAGCATATCTATGTCTACTGAATCTAATCTTATTCTTACCTTTGGCATATGAAATTATTATTTTGTTTGTTTAAAAAGCTTTTTATAGTAATTTTATCCTTATATATGAAAGAGGAAGATGGACATAGTTTTTATTCAGTTATCAATAATACTTTTAGTAGCATTTTTAGTCTCGTACTTAGTTAAAACCTTAAAACAACCAATTATTATTGGATATATTATTGCAGGAGTTTTATTAAGCCCGTTTATTATTAAGATTGGAGCGTCAACAGATTTAATTCACTCTTTCTCGCAGTTTGGAATTGCCTTTTTATTATTTATTGTAGGATTGCATTTGAACCCTAAAATTATTAGGGAGATTGGAGGGCCGTCCTTAGTTGTTGGACTGGGGCAAATTATTTTTACATTTGCAGTTTCTTTTATTATTGCTTTTAAATTATTAGATTTAAATTTAATTACTTCTTCTTATATAGGAATAGCCATTGCATTTAGTAGTACTATTATTGTTATGAAGTTTCTTTCAGATAAATCTCAATTAGATTCTTTATATGGAAAGATTTCAATAGGGGTTTTAATTATTCAAGATTTAGTTGCTGTGGGGGTTTTAATGTTTATCTCCTCTGTTGGAAAAAATAGTGAGATTGTTTCAAAAGGTATTAATGGTGTTTTAATTGGTGTTGGATTGATTGTTGTTTTATTTTTAGTAGGATATTTTATTTTGCCTAGAATAACAAAGAGTGTTGCAAAATCTCAAGAATTATTATTTTTATTTTCTATTTGTTGGTGTTTTGTTGTTGCAGCAATATTTAGTTATCTTGGGTTTTCAATGGAAATTGGTGCATTGGTTGCAGGGGTGATTTTATCTGTTTCTCCTTATGTAACAGAAATAAGTTCTAAAATAAGGCCTTTAAGAGATTTCTTTTTGATTATATTCTTTATAATTCTTGGACTTCAAATTCAAATATCTAATTTTGGAAAGATTCTTGTTAATGCTTTAATATTTTCTGCAGTTGCTTTATTTGTTAAACCTTTTATTATAATGTTCTTGATGAAAGGATTTGGTTATACTAAGAGAACGAATTTCCTAGTAGGAGTCACTTTAAGTCAAATTTCTGAGTTTTCAGTAATTGTTCTTGGTCTTGGGGTTGTTATGGGACATATTCTTCCTGAAATAGCTAATACAATTATTTTAACTTTAGTAATAACAATCTTAATATCAACATATGCTACAATGTATTCAGAGTGGATTTACCTAAAAACTGCAAGATTTTGGGATTTCTTTGAGAAAAAAAGAATACGAGAGAAGAGAAAAGAAAGGAAACTTAAGAAAAAATATGATGTTATTTTATTTGGATATAATCGAATTGGATTTAGTATTTTAACTTCTTTAAAAAAGATCAAAAAAAGATATTTAGTAATTGATTATAATCCTGATATAATTAAGGATTTGACTAAATTTCATATTCCTGCGCTTTATGGTGATGCTTTTGATTTAGAATTATTAGAAGATTTACCTTTAGATGAATTAAAAATGGGAATTTCCACTATCCCGGACTTAGAATCAAATAGGCTTTTATTACAATCAATAAGAAATGTAAATAAAAAGGCAATTATTATTTTAAGGGCACATTCTATTGAAGAAGCTTTAATGCTTTATGAGTTGGGTGCAAATTATGTTTTGACCCCTCATTTTTTAGGGGGAGAATATGTTGCTAAAATGATTAGACACTCCCATTTAGATAAAAAAGATTATGAATCTGAAAAGAAAAAACATATACGTATGTTAAAAGGTGTGAAAGAAAAGGGACATAGACACCCTGATGTTGAGAAATAATTATTGAAATAAATCATATGGACGCCCTTAAAAACCGAAGACCATTAATTATTCTACTTTTGTTTCATCTAGTTCTTCTATTCCAGAAGTCACGAAGAAAATATCAATTATTCTTAAGATTGCTTCAAGTATTAGGATGAACAAATAATACATTGAAATTTCTTTTAAGAAAGAAGGAATTTGTCCGAAAGTTGTAAGAACATCTCCAAAATTAAAGGCTGCAGACTGAGTTAAAAATACTGCTAATAAAGTCAGTGGAAGTAATTTAGCTAAATCTTTTGATAAACCTTCTTTATAATATGCTGTTGCCCTTATTGAAGCTATTATTATAGCAGATATAATTAAGATTCTTTCTATAGGAAGATTTTCAGTTAAAACCATTAAAAATATTGTAAATACACCATACCAAAAGAAAATCAGTACTGGAAATACAATGATATTTTTAATAAAATATCCTGTTGCAGAAATAAATCTATTGTAGATGTTTCTATTTTCTCTATGAAATCTTTTTACATCAAATGGAAAAATGTCTTTTCTTGCAATGAATCGATATAATTTCCATACAAAAATAGCATAAATTACAACTATAAATACTAATAAGAATAGGTTTATGAAATTTTGTTGCCAAAAAGGAAGTGTTAAAAGAAATTCTTTATATATATCTCCTATAGTCACAAATAAATCTATCACCCCTACCATATTCTTTAAGGGGCATTATTATTTTTAAATGTGTTGATAAGGTTTAAATATTCTTTTTATTTAAATTAAATATGATTGACATTAATTTAATTAGAGAAAATTCAGGATTAGTTAAAGAAAATATTAAGAAAAAGTTTCAAGAAGAAAAATTAGTTATTGTAGATGAAGTTAGAAAATTAGATGGGAAATGGAGAAAACTTAAATTTGATGAAGATGCTTTAAGATCAGAGAGAAATAAGATTTCTAAACAAATTAGTGAATTAAAGAAAGCTGGAAAGAAAATTGATAAAGAATTAAAGCAAGCTAAGAAAATTCCAGAAGATATTGAAAAGATTCAGGTTAAGAGAAAAAAAATAGAAAAAGAAATTAAATATTTAATGATGTCAATTCCAAATATTATGCATGAAAGTGTTCCTCGAGGTAGAGATGAACGTGAAAATGTAGAAATGAAGAGAGTTGGGAAACAAATTCTTAAAGATTTTAAAATTAAACATTCTGCTGAATTAGCAGAAGAATTAGGTTTAGCTGATTTTGATTCTGCAAGAGATGTTGCAGGCCAAGGATTTTATTATTTATCAGGAGATTTAGCATTATTACATTCTGCAATTTTAAATTTTGCTAGAGATTATATGGTTAAAAATGGATTTACTTATGTTATTCCTCCATTTATGATGAGAGAGAAGATTGTCGACGGGGTTATGAGTTTTGAAGAAAAAAATGTTATGATGTATAAAGTTGAAGGAGAAGATTTATATTTAATTCCAACAAGTGAACATTCTATGATTGGTGGGCTTATTGGAAAGAAAATCTTAGGTAAACAACTTCCTTTTGCATTAACTTCATATTCTCCTTGTTTTAGAAAAGAAGTTGGTTCGCATGGTCTTGATGAAAAAGGATTTTATAGAGTTCATCAATTTGAAAAACAAGAAATGATTGTGGTGTGTGAGCCTGAAGATTCTTATAAGTGGTATGATAAGATGTTAAAATTAACTGTTGGTTTTTTTAAAGAATTGGGAATTCCTGTAAGAATTTTAGAATGTTGCTCAGGAGATTTAGCAGATTTAAAAGCAAAATCAGCTGATGTTGAAGCTTGGAGTCCTAAACAAAAGAAATATTGGGAAGCTGGAAGTTGTAGTAATTTAACAGATGCTCAGGCTAGACGATTAAATATTAGAATTGAAAATAAAGGTAAGTTGTATTATGCTCACACTTTGAATAATACTGTTGTTGCTTCACCAAGGGCTTTGATTGCAGTTTTAGAAAACTTTCAAAATAAAGACGGTTCTGTAAATATTCCTAAGGTTTTACAACCCTATATGCTCGGTAAGAAAAAGATTCAAGTTAAAAAATGAAAAAGAAAAATAAATTAAGTAAATTAAATAAATACTTTTTGTTAAATTTTAAGAAAATCCTTTTTATTATCGGCGGTTGGATTATTGCAGTTGTTTTACATAATTTGATTTCTGCTATCTTTAGATTCGAGGACGCCTTCTTTTTTATTCTCGCAGTAATAATAATTCCTTTATATTTTTTAAGTTCATTAATATATACTTTAGTTACTTATTTAAGGAAAAAGTAAAAGTATAAAAGCGAAACTCTTTTTCATAATCTATGAAATCAAAAGCAATTGAGTTACATTTAAAGAATCCGGGTAAATTTGAAATTAAATCTTTAATTAATTTAAAAAACAAAAAAAATCTTTCTTTAGCCTATACCCCAGGGGTAGCAGAACCGTGTTTAGAAATTGCTAAAGATAAGAAAAAGCTTTATGATTATACTATGAAACAAAATAGTGTTTTAGTTGTGTCAGATGGTTCAGCTGTTTTAGGATTAGGAAATATTGGTGTTGCTGGTTTACCAGTAATGGAGGGCAAAGCTATTTTATTTAAAGAATTTGGAAATATTAATGCAATTCCTTTAATGATTAAAGATCAATCTGTTGAAAAAATTGTTGAAATTATTGAAAATATTGCAGATAATTTTGGAGGAATTAATTTAGAAGATATTTCTGCTCCACGATGTTTTGAAATAGAAGAAATTTTAAAGAAAAAGTTAGATATTCCTGTTTTTCATGATGATCAACATGGAGCTGCAATAGTTGTTTTAGCAGGTTTAATTAATTCTTTAAAAATAGTTAAAAAAGAAATGTCTCAAGTTAAAATTGTAATAAGTGGCGCAGGAGCTGCAGGAATAGCAATTACTAAATTATTATTAAAAGCAGGTGCGAAAAATATCATTTTGTTAGATTCAAAAGGAATTATTTATAATGAAAGAGAAAGTTTAAATAATTATAAGAAAGAAATTTCAAAATTGACTAATAAAAAAAATATTAAAGGAAATCTTTCAAATGCATTAGTAAATGCAGATATTTTTATTGGAGTTTCTAAGCCAAATATTCTTAAAAAAGATATGATTAAATCTATGAATAAAGATCCAATTATTTTTGCTTTAGCAAATCCTAATCCTGAAATAATGCCTAGTGAAGCAAAAAAAGCAGGAGCTAAGATAATTGCAACAGGTCGTTCAGATTATCCTAATCAAATAAATAATGTTTTAGCTTTTCCAGGGATATTTAGAGGGGCTTTAGATTCAAGAATAAGCCAGATAACAGATAAAATGAAAATTGAAGTTGCTAAAGAAATAGCAAATTTAGTTGCAAGGCCTTCTAAAAAATATATTGTACCAAAAGCTTTAGATAAGCGAGTTGCAAAAGCAGTTGCTAATGTTGTAAAACAAAACAAATAAAAACAAACTTTCATTAAAATTAATATGGTAAAAAGAGGAAAGAAAAAGATAAATGCAACTAACCTTGGTTTTGCTGGAGGTATTCTTGGTGGGGCTATTATTTTATTGACAACTCTTGGAGGAATTTTATTTAATTTATACCCTGAATTTTTAAGTTTAATAGCAGATCTTTATGGATTTATTGGATATGATGTTACTTGGTTTGGTGTTATTTTAGGTGGAATTTATGGATTTATAGATTGCTTTATTTTCTTTTGGTTATTAGGGGTATTGTATAATAGATTAAATAGAAGTTAGAAAAAGATGTATATTCACTTTAAAACATTTTTAAAAGTAATTTGGTTTATGGCTTTTAGAAGATTTAGTATTAGAAGATTTTTGTTTTTAATTGCATTTCTTTTCTTTTATGGTTTGATTTTCTTAATTTTAACTCTCTTTAGATTTCTAGATAATATCTTTTTTTATAAATTTAAAAGACAAGAAATTAAAAAACCAGTCTTTATTATTGGAAATCCTCGGGGAGGAACCACTTTTTTAGCAGATTTAATTGGTCAAGATACTGAAAATTTTGCACAGCCTAAATTATACCAAACATTGTTCTGTTCTATTATATTTTATAAAATAATAAAACTTTTTTCTAGAAATAAAAAAAAGAAAGCCAATAAAGGTAAAATTAACCGGTTTGATAGATTTTTTTCTAGATTTAAAGGAATTCATGAAATTAGATTAAATAAATTTGAAGAAGATGAAGCTTTGTTCTTTTTAGCTTTTTTAAGTCAAACTACACTTCTTATTTGTCCTTTTGCAGACAAATTCCCAAACAATATAATAGTGGATAATATGCCTGAGAAAACTAAGAAAAGATTTATGAAGCATTACAAAAATAGTATTAAGAGATATCTTTATGTTTATGGAGAAAACAGAACTTATTTTTGTAAGAATGTTTCTTCAACTGGAAAAATTAAATTCATGAGAGAATGTTTTCCAGATGCCACAATTATACATCCTGTTAGAACACCTTATAAAACAATACCTTCAATGATTAGTTTTTATCATCAAGCTTGGAAAATGCATTCTCCTAAATTTATAGGCAAATCAAAAGAAACATTGAATTTAGCACACTCCTTTATTGACCTTTATAAAAATGTATTAAAAAATAAAGATAAATTAGGGAAAAATTTTATTTTAGTTAAGTTTCAAGATTTAATTAAAAATCCTCTAAAGAAAGTTGATGAAATTTATAAAAAACTTAGACTTAAACAACCAAAAGGATTTAGAAAAAAATTAAGAGATTTCATTAATAATAGAAAATATATTAGTACACATAAATATTCTCTTGAGGAATATGGTTTAACAAAAGAATTTATTTATAAAGAGCTTAAAGAAGTTTTTAATTTCTATGACTTTGAAAAGTAAGATTTAAAAGACAAAATATCTTATATGAATCATGGATAATGATTTAATCCAGTTTAAAGAGGTGACAAAAAAGTTTGGGAAGAATGTTGTTTTGGATTCTATTAACTTAACAATACCTGAAGGTCAGATAATTGGGATTATTGGAGCATCTGGCGAAGGTAAATCAACAATTTTAAAGTTATTAGCTTCTTTTTATAAACCTACTAAAGGTAAAATTTATTATAAGAAAAAAGATATTTTCAAGAATAAAAAATTAATTTCTCGGATTTTTGGACTTTCTATTGAAAATGGCTCTTTCTATGAAAGATTAAATGTAAAAGAAAATTTACTTCATTTTGGAAGGCTCTATGGGGTGAAAGGAAGTATTTTGAAAAAAAGAGTAGACGAAATAATAAAATTAATTGGATTAGAAGACGCAGAAAAAACTCTTGCAAAAAACTTATCTCTTGGAATGAAAAAAAGATTAGACATTGGATGTGCTTTAGTTCATAATCCTGCAATTTTAATTCTTGATGAACCAACTGCAGATTTAGACCCTCTTCTTAGGGAACAAATGATGCATTTAATTAAAAAAATTAATTCACATAAAACAACAGTTATTTTAACAACACAATTGCTTTTAGAAGCAGAAGAAGTTTGTGAAAAAGTTGCAATTTTATTTAATGAGAAGATTATAGAGGAAGGAACTCCAGCTAAAATAAAAAAGAAATATCATTCTAAGGATTTAAATCAAGTTTTTAATAAACTTTTCTCTAAGAAAGGAAGAAAATCTTATCAAGAATCTGCAATTAAGAAAACTAAATTAAATTTACTAAAGAAAACTGGTGAATTAAAAGGGAGTTTAATGGTAGACCAAGAAAAATTAAACAAATTAATAGAAGAACACGCAGGAGAAGATTCAGATGATTTTTTAGAAGAAATAAAAGTCTCTGGAACAAAGTCCCAGGATTCGTCCTTGAAACAAAGACGAAAAGGTGATAAAGATGATTAAGGCTTTGTTAAGTATTATTAGTAAGAATTTTAAAATACTTGGGAGATCAAAGTTTTCATTGGGAGCAATAATTCTTGTTCCTTTTTTAGTTATTTTGCTTACAGGTTTTGCATTTAATTCTTCTGGTTTAACTGGAATAAATGTAGGTGTTTATTCTGATTCATATACTGGTTTAACTGAAGAGGTTTTACAAGGACTAGGAGAGAATTTTACAGTAAATAAATTTAATTCTTCAGAAGATTGTATAAATTCTGTAAAAACAAGTAATTCTCAGATTTGTGTTATTTTTCCACAAGACCTTTCTAAAGAGGGGAGTACAGAAGAAGTTGTTTTTCATGTAGATCATTCTAGGATTAATTTAGCTTATACACTTCTTCATGAAATTGAGTCGAAAATATCTGCAAAAGCTTCGAGTTTAGGTGTTTCTCTTGCACAAGAATTAATTGGTGCTTTAGATTCTATGAAAAGTGCTTTACCTGAACAAAAGGCTGAGATATCTTCATTAAAAGATAGATTGGAAATTATTAAAACAAATTCAGGTATTAATCTTTCTTTAGCAGATCTTGAAAATGCTTCAACTCATTTAAATTCTGCTTTGAGTTTGGCTAATAGTTCTAGTGTTGAAGCCGATATAAATAGTGCTCTTGCATCTCTTGCAATTTTAAATAATTCTCTTATAAGTGCTTCAACTAGTTTAGCAACAATAAAAACACAAAGTCAAGAAACACTTGCTCTTTTAGAAAATGCTATAAGTAAGTTAGATATTTTAAACTCTCAAATCGCTCAAACAAATATTGTAGGTGCTGAAAAGATTGTTTCTCCTATAAAGACTAGGATTGAGTCTATAAGTGCAGATTCAAATAATAAAGATTATATTCTTCCGACAATTATTGCTTTAATTGCTTTATTTGGGGCTATTTTGCTTTCTTCGACTTTTATATTACAAGAAAGAAAATCTAAAGCTTATTTTAGAAAGTTTTTAGCTCCTGTAAGTGATTTTGTATTTTTGCTTGGAAATTATTTAACTTGTTTGATTATTTTGTTTGCTCAATTTATACTTGTATTTGTAGGAATATATTTTATTCTTAATATTAATTTTATGAGTGTTTGGCCTGAGATACTGTTAATTTTATTCCTTGCTTTAAGTGCATTTACTTTTATTGGAATGTTTTTAGGTTATTTGTTTAGGTCAGAGGAGACTACTATTTTTGCAGGGGTTTTGATTTCTGCATTGTTGATGTTTTTTTCAAATACTATTTTGCCTGTTGAGACTATTTCAAGTGGTTTGAAAAATATTGCTATGTTTAATCCTTTAGTTATAACTGATTCTGCGTTGAAGAAAGTTGTATTGTTTGGATTGGATTTATCACACGTCATAAATGAGATTTATGTGCTTACAGGATTTTTCTTGTTATTTGCAATCTTGAGTTATCTAGGGCGAAAAGTTACTAAAAGGATGTTGTAGAGTTTAATAGTAAGCTTTAAAAATTAAATAGATTATTCTTAAGTTATGCCCATGTTGTCCAATGGTTAAGACACCTGCCTGTCGCGCAGGATACCCGGGTTCAATTCCCGGCGTGGGCGTAAAACTTTTAGTTAAACCCACCACAACCTTTAAAAAAGCTCCCGTCTATAACAAGGTATGGAAAGACTTGATATTAATGGGAGAATAAGGCAGTGGGAGGAGGCTAAAGAGAATGATAAAAAAGGCTTGTCTGATCTTTCAAAACATAATTCTGATTTAGCTCTAGCTTTTGTTAAAGATTTTGAACTTGGAATCAATGTTCCAAAAGTAAAGAAAGGACGGAGAGCTCCAGGAACTCTTTTAAAATTAAGAGGTATTTGTATTTTTCTTCATAGACACTTTGGTAAAAAGAATTTTGAAAAAATTAATAAGAAGGAATTACACTCCCTCTTTAATAAAATGGCTCGAGGAGAAGTTAAAAAACCACACGGAAAGGTTTACAATGGTACTGGTGACTTTGTTAAAAATGTAAAAACTTTTTGGGGTTGGATGATGAAAACTAAAAAAGTTGCTAACGACATCACAGAAGATTTAGCTAGGTCTGATTTTTCCAATGGAAAACCTTCTTGGGTATATTTAACTAATGAGCAAATGAGAGAATTAATAGATGTTGCAAGAGGAGATTATCGGGCTTTGATTTTATTTCTTTATGATAGTGGTGTTCGACCACAAGAAGCTTATAGAATTATTGTAAGTGATTTTTCAGAAGATTTTTC
>CAZQKH010000011.1:0-18557 GCA_964593105.1 Candidatus Woesearchaeota archaeon
ATTCAATTAGTTTTTTGCCTTCAAAAATTAAATAATATGGGGCCCGCCCGCCTTTTGAACTTATTTTAGAATCTTGATTATTTCCTTCAGATGCTATTGCAATTTTCATTTTTTTAAACCTCCATTAATTTATTTATTATTAGTCCTTGAATTATAGATATTATCATCATGACAATTACTAATATAAGAATATATTGCCAACTAAAATATATAATTGCTAAAGGTAATAAAGGAATTTTTATTGCTCGATTATATAAAAAACAAGCAATTAATCCATAATTTAATCCTTTATTTTTTAAATCTGCTAAAAAAGGATACCACATATATATTGGGCCTGAAGATAAAATTCCTCCAAGGATTACAAAAAACCATTTTTTTAAACCTTTATTTTTTAAATGTTTTATAATAAATTTTGGGGTTATGAGATAATTTGATAAGCTCATTAAAATAAAAACAATGATAAAAATTGGAATTATTTTTAATATAATTTGATTAAAGAATTCCAAACTGTCTAAATAAGTTTCATAATTAAATATTAAAAATAAAATATAAATAAAAATTATCGTCCCTAAGAAATACCATGCCCCAGGAAGTTGTTTTAGTTTATTTTTAAATTTCATATTATTACCTCCAAAACAAAGACTGTTATGATGGCCACAATAATTGAAAGCATAAATGCTGTAATGTTTCTAAGTAATGCAAATTTTTTACCAAGTATTACAAATTCAGCAGGAAGTTGTATTAATCCTACAGTTACCCATGAAACAATAAAAGCAGTAACTGCAATAAGACCTATTCCTTGATCTAACATTTCTCCTCCAAAAATATAGCTTGTTATGGGATTTCCTGCAGAAATACTTCCAATTAAGCTTCCAATAAAAGAATCTATAAAGGGATTTTTACTAAAAACGAGAGTATAAAAAGATTTTGGGACAATTACAGAAATTAAACTAATAAGCAAAATTGTTCCTAAAATCATTGGAAGAGCTAACCATAAACCTTTTGCTGATTTGAAGATAGATTGTTTTATTAAAGTGTTATTCATTTTATTGTTTATGTTTTCTTTCATAATTTTTAATTGCTTTTTGTAATGCTTGAATTGCCATTGATGAACAATGTACTTTTATTTTAGGTAAATCTTTTAATGCATTTTTAATATTATGCATTGTTAATTTTTCTGCTTCATCTAAAGTTTTTCCTTTTGCTAATTGAGTTAATATTGATGTTGAGGCGATTGCAGCAGCACATCCATATGTTTGAAATTTTATTTTTGTTATTTTAGTTGTTTTTTTATTTATTTTTAAATACATTTCAATTATATCTCCACAAACAGGATTTCCTGTTTTTCCAATTGCGTCTGGATTTTTTATTTTTCCAAAGTTTTTAGGCTTAAGAAATTGTTTCATTACTTTTTTTGAATAATTTAATGCCATTTTATTTTTTATTTAAATTCTCAAGAATTTCAGTTATTTCTTTTTTATTATATCCATGTGCTTTTAATCCTTGTTTAATTGTTTCAAATTGAGCCATTGCACACCCAACACAACCCATCCCTGTTTGCATTAAAATTTCTGCTGTATTTGGATTTATTTTTAAGGCTTCCACAATATTTGTATCTTCTGTTATTTGTTTTTTTGTTTTTTTTGTCATTTTATTTTATTGGACTTAATATTCTTAATTTTTTTACAATGTTTGGAAGTTTTTTCATAACATAATCAATATCTTTTTCTGTAGTGTATTTCGATAAACTCATTCTTATTGAAGAATTTGCTTGAAGAGGTTGTAAACCAATTGCTTTTAGAACATGACTTGATTTTAATGTATTAGACATGCATGCAGATCCTGTTGAAACAAATATTCCTTGGTTTTCTAGATAACCTCCAATAGATTCTCCTTCAATATTATTAAAAGAGATATTTATGTTATTTGCTAATCTTTGGTCTTCCCATTGGGATGACCCTTTTTTTGAAGTTGGGCCTCCTGTTGGTCCATTTAAAATTGTGTTAGGAATTTCTTTTAAAATTCTATTTATTAATTTATCTCTTAGTTCTTGCATTTTTTTAATTTCTTTACTTTTTGAAACTTCAACTGCTTTTGCAAAACCAACAATCCCAGGAATATTTTCAGTTCCACTTCTATATCCTTTTTCATGACCTCCTCCGTGAAGAAGATATGTTATTTTTATATTTTCTTTAATATATAATGCTCCAACCCCCTTTGGCCCATGAATTTTATGAGAGTTTATTGTCAATAAATCTATGTTTTGTTTTTTTACATTTATAGGAACTTTTGTATAACTTTGACAAGCATCTAAATGAAGTAAGACTTTTTTTTCTTTACATATTTTTCCTATTTCATCTATGTGTTGAATTGTTCCTATTTCATTGTTTCCATGAATTATTGATACTAAAAATGTTTGAGGAGTAATTGCTTTCTTTAAATCTTCTAAATTAATAAAACCTTTTTTATCAACATCTAAATAAGTTACTTTTCCTTTTTGAGATTCTAATCTTTCCCCTGTTTTAAGAATACAATTATGTTCTATTTTTGTTGTAATGAGATGGTTTTTCCCTGTTTTTAATTTTTGATTTTGCCAAAATAATCCCTTAAGAGCCCAATTAGCTGATTCTGTTCCTCCTGAAGTGAAATATATTTCAGAGGTCTTTGCATTTATTGATTTTGCAATTATTTTTCTGGCTTTATCAAGTGCATTTTTAGCTGTATTCCCAGATAAGTGCATTGAAGACGCATTTCCATAATTTACATTAAAATATGGAATCATTTCTTTCAAAACTTTTTCATCAACCTTTGTTGTGGCTGCATTATCTAAATATATTTTCATTTTTTACTTGAACAACCTCCTTTACAAAAAGTTTTTATATGCTTATCTAAAATTTCTAAAATAGGTAAAATTGTTTTTTTATTTAAGGAATAAATTCTTGATTTGCCTTGTTTTTTAACTTCCACAATATGACAATGTTTTAATGAGGATAAAGCATGCGAGAGTTTACTTTGTTCAACATTTAATTTTTTTGTTAATTCTGTTACAGAAGCAGGTTTATTTTTAAGATAGGTTATGATTTCTATTTTAAGGGAGTTAGCTAAGCTTCTAAAAAATACATGATAGGCATTGCATTTCATATGAAGCACAATTCATACCTGTTTATAAATGTTTTTGCTTAAAAAGTATTATAAATAATCCTTCTTTTACATTTTAATGATTTTGAAGAGATTTTTTAGGACTTTAATTTTTCTTAAAGACTTTTATCTTGCTAAACAAAATCCTTTAAGAATCCAAAAAAAGATTTTAAGGGAAATTTTAAAGAGGAATAAAGACACCCTTTATGGTAAAGAATATGGGTTTTCAGAAATAAAATCAATACAGGACTTTCAAAAAAAGGTTCCAATTGTTATCTTTGAAGACATTTCTTCATATATTCAAAAAATGAAAGAAGGTCAAGAAAATATTCTTGTTAAAGATAAAGTTGTTTTTTTTGCTACATCTAGTGGGACTACAAGCAATCCTAAATTTATCCCAATTACTGAAAAAAGAATGGATTTTCATAGGGGAGAAGTTTTGCTTTGGGCAAAATATATGATTAAAAATATTTTTAGGGTGTTTGGGAAGAAAACTCTTTTTTTTGCTGCAAGTCATTATAATGGAAATGTCAAATGCGGCATCCCTTATGGAAATATAACAGGATATTTGGTAAATGAATCTAGCAATTTTATAAAAAAGAGATTAATAATTAAACCTGAATTTCTTAAAATGAAGAATTTTAAGAGAAAAATTAAAAAGATTGCTATTAGTAGTTTACAAGAAGATATAGGGCACTTTGGTTTTGCTTCAGCAATAGAAGTCATCTTATTCTTTGATTATTTGAAAGAAAATAGAGAAAAATTGATTAAAATAATCTCTAGAAAAAATAAAAAGAGAGCAAGATACTTGAGATCCTTAAAAGATTTCAGGCCTATTGATATTTGGCCTAATCTGTGGTTAATAAATTGTGTTCAAACAAAAGTAAATGAGTCTTACTTAAAGACAATTATAGAAAAAATAGGTAAGAAAGATATTATTATTAAGGATCAAGGGGTGCTTGCAAGTGAAGGAAGAATTAGTATGGGAATTACTGATTTTGATAGAGCAGGTTTTGTTTCTGCGAATGAAATCTTTTTCGAATTTATGGAAAAAAAGAAGAATGGGTTTGCGCCCCCGATAACAATTGATAAAATAAGAAAATCAAAACAGTACAAAGTAATTATGACTACTTTTGAAGGGCTTTATCGTTATGATATTGCAGATATTGTAAAGGTTGTTGGTTTTGAGAGAAAACTCCCTATAATTAGATTTGTTTCAAGAAATAGGTTTTTGAATGTTGCAGAAGAACATGCTCCTGAAAAAGAAATTATTCGTAGTGTTGAAGAAGCATTAAATAATTTAAAAATTAAATTCAAATTTTTTACAGTATTGCCTTATTTTGAAGACTTAACTAAAAAACCAAGGTATGAGATTATGTTGGAATTAAAAGAAAAAATAAATAATCAAAATGCAAGAAAGATAATAAAAAGAATAGATGATTTACTGCAAAAATACATTTTAACTTATAAGAAAACAAGAATAGATTTTAATCGAATGGATATGCCCATTTTATCTATTGTTGAAAATGGAAGCTATGATTTTTTTCATTTAAAACAAAGTTTAAAATCAAGTCAATTTAAACCAGTTTTAGTAACAGAAGATACTAATTTTAAAAAGAAATTTAAGATAATTAAAATTTTTAAATGAATTTAATTAATTCCAACCTGGACAACTAGATTTATATTCACACCACCTGCAAAGAGGGGATTTTTTATGTGGAAATTCATTTGTGGTTTCTATTTTATCAATTAATTTTAGAATATCTTGTTTTAATTTATCTAATTGTTGATTTGTTCTTCTTGAGATTATTTTTTTATTATGATTTAGATAATGCCATACTAAGAGTATTTCTTTGTCTTGGCCATATAATTGTTTAATTGCAATCCCATAAAGTGCTAATTGTCTATCTTGATCAAATTTCTCTTGGCTTGGAAGAAAATTCCCTGTTTTATAGTCGTGAATTTCATAAATATCTTTTTCTTTATCATGAACTAATCTATCAATGTATCCTATTATTTTATGAGGGGTATTTTTTTCTAATTCAACAAAAACTCTTTTTTCCATTTCAAGGGTTCCATCTTTGAAGGGTCTATGTTTTAAATAATAATTTATGAGGAATTTAACCCCTTTGTTAAAATAATCTTCAGGAGTAAATTCTTGTTTTACAATTTTACAATTTTCTTTATAATTTTCTTGCCATTTATTTGTATAAAATTCTATTATTTGATCTAAAGTAGGAAGATTACCCTCTAGAACCTTATGATATAACCATTCTAAGGTATCGTGTGTGCAAGAACCAAGATGTGCTTCAATTGTTGCTTTAAAATCAGGTTTTATCTTGTCAATATATCTAAATTTGTATTTTTGTTTGCATTGTTCAAAAGTAGATAGTTTAGAATGTGAATAAATTGCCATTGTAACTAGTTAAAAACAAGAAGCAGTTATAAATTTAATCTTTTATTTTATATTAAATTCAATATTTTTTCCTTCTTTTTTAAATTTTTTCTCTAATTTGTTTTTAAGATGAATTTTTAATCCCATGCTCATATTTGTTAACCCTGCTTCAATATAATCTTTGCTTGGTTTAAGAATATCTATTTCTACTTTTCTCCCATTTAGCTTTGGACTTATTCTTCTATAGATTTCATCTAATCTTTCATCTTTGTCTTCTGGAAGAGGGCATCCTGTTATGTGATTTTCTTCAAGGGAATAAGATATTGCATAAAATGGTTTTTTTTTATTATTGAAATCTATTACTTTCATAAATTGCATGTGTGGTTTAAATGTCATTTTCTATTAAAATATTAATTTTTTATTTTATATATCTTACTATATTAGAATTAAATTATCTCACCATATCCAATCAACCTCCAATGACCTTCGACTCTTCTTGCAATACCAACATTATCTCCTTTTAATGCAATTATGGGGATATTTAAACTAAATTCAATTTCATCTTTACTTATCTTTTCTACAATTCCTACTGTAATTGTAGTATTAACACTTAACATAAGCATTTCTTTTGTCTTTATTTCCTCTACTTTTTTATGGCCTTCTTGACCAAATATTTCTTTAAAGAATTCTGCTTTGATTTTTACTTTTTCTGTTATTTCTGGTAAAATTCCAGATGTTGAAACAACACATCCAGTTAATGAATCTGTTTTTGTTAGATATGGGTCCAATTCTGTTTCAATTGAAATGCTTGCTCCAGGTAAAACCTCTTTTATAGAATTCTTCCCTTTATGTATTGAAAGTATTTTTGTTTTTAATGGAATGTAAGTATATTGATTATTCTTTTTTTCACTTAATCCTGGTTTTATTTCTATTTCATCGCCTACTTTTAGTTTTCCTTGTTTTAAAATTCCTCCAAGAACTCCTCCTTTAAGGGTTTGTACTTTTGTACCTGGTCTGTTAATATCAAAACTTCTTGCAACTAAAAAAATTGGTTTGTCTTTTTCATTTCGTTTAGGAATAGGGATTTCTGATAAAGTTTTTAGTAATTGTTCTATGTTTATTCCTTGTTGAGCAGAAATAGGGATTATTGGTGCTTTTTCTGCAATAGTATTTTTAATAAATTCTTTAATTTCTTTGTAATTTTTTTGAGCTTGTTCTTTTGATGTTAAATCAATTTTATTTTGTACAATTATGATGTTTTTAATTTTTTTTGCTTGCAAGGCCATTAAATGTTCCCTTGTTTGAGGTTTAATACCTTCATTTGCAGCAATAACAAGAATTGCAGCGTCAATTGTAGCTGCTCCTGAAAGCATTGTTGCCATAAGCATTTCATGTCCAGGGGCATCAATAAAACTTACATATCTTACTGGTTTTCCGCTTTTTATATTAAAAATTCCTTTATCTTCATAAATTGTTAATTCAGCGTAACCTAGTTTTATTGTAATTCCTCTTTTTAATTCTTCAGAATGTGTGTCTGCAAATTTTCCAGTTAATTGACTAAGTAAGGTTGTTTTTCCATGGTCAATATGTCCGACAACACCCACATTTATTTCTTGTATATCTTGATTAGTCATAGAATTATTTTGCAGAACAAGTTTTTAAGGGTTTGGATTAGTTTTTGATTGCAAAGAGATTAATTTCTTTTCCAAAATACTTTTCACTATCTTCTAAGAATTTAATGCTTGCTAGATTATTTTTTTCGAAATCTGTTTTTTTATTTGTCTTTTTCATTAAAAAAGATAAATTTTCCTTTTGTTTTCAAATTCTTTTATAGGGTAGTTTAAAGAATTTTCTATTTCTTTTGCTAAAGGATGAGGTCCTTTTTCTTCAAAAAAATCATTATACTTTTCATAATGTTTGTTAATATTTTCTAAAGCTTTTTTATACATACCATTTTTAAAAGAAATTTTTGCTGCAATATAATGTTTGTTTTCATTTTTAGCTATTTCTATTTGTGCATTTATTAAATAATATTCTTTAGCTATTTGTTTAGCAAAATTTAAATCTTCATTTTTATAGAACTCAAAAGCTGCTTTAGCATTTTCTTGATTAATTTGAGCAAATTTCGGTAATTCTTCTTTAAATGAATTTATTTTTATTTTAATTTTGAATATAAATTTGATTGAGATTTTTTTCTATGCTTTTTCTATCTATTTTACCCTTTTTTATTTCTGGATTCTTTTTTGTTTTAAAAGGCTTTATATCTGAAGTTAAATTTAAAAGAGTTGTTTTAGATTTTTCTAAATAAGTGGGATGGGGGATTAGAGCCATATTATCGGCTTTTATTGCATGATAAAGTGTATATGCTGTTTTGAAATCTCCTATTTTTTCTGATTTTTGAATAGCTTCCATTAAATATTCTTGTGTAATTTCTAAATCTTCTTGATTTATTTTGCCTTTACGCAATTGAAGATAGTTAATTACAGATTTTTTTATTTCCTCTGCGTCGTTTTGTATTTCTTTGAAGCCCATATTATAAGATAAGTTTTTTACTTTATAAACTTTTCTATTGTGTTGTCCCTAAGAGATTGTAACAGAATTATTCTTTTTTGTTGGGTGTTTCTACTGGTTTTTCTTCAGGTTTTTCAGGTGCAAAAATATCTTTTAATGTTTTTTTACCTTGTGTGATGACTTTTAGGTTAATTTGAGAAAGTTCCTCTGAAATTACTTCACCTCTTACTGTTTTTCTTAATCTTAATCCTTTTGGATTGCTATTTGAATATTTCTTTTTGCCTTCTTTTCGTGGTCTTCTCTTCATCGCTTTTCCATAGCCCAATAAAACCTTTTTTAATCCAATTCCTGGAACATCTTTCATAACTGTAAATCCTGATTTGTCGCTTGCACCTGTAATTTTTAATTCATATCCTTCTAAATCAGGTGAAATTTCCTTACCATCTATTTTATCGTGAAGTTTTTTATCAATTAATGATTCTGCTTCTGCTTCCAACTTGAAAGTTTTCCCATCACTTGAACTGATGTTTATTTTAAATGCCATGATTATTTATTGGAAGATTAGCTTAAAAAGGTTTTGATTGGAATTTAAATAAATAATTTTGAACCAAAGATAAAGGTTAAGATAAACTTAATTAAATATATCCCTAAAAGTCCAAAAGAGATGTATCTTACAAAAGTTCTAAATTTGCTTTTAGTTAATATATTATTGAGTATAAATAAATGTCCTATATATAGAGCTATAAATATTATTGAGTTAATAATTAATGGTAATTCTGGTAAAAAGATTAGAATAACGTCTTTTATTATTTTTGCAGCAAAAAAGATTCCAAATGAATAGATAAATGCATTGAGCGTTGTTATATGGTCAAATTTTTCTATTAAAGATTTTATTTTTATATTCTTTATTGGTTCTTTCTTCTTATAAATTTATTTGATTGATTGGGCGTTCGTTATCTTTAAAAACAATTGTCAATTATTTTTATTATGGTCACAAAAAAAGAGGTTAAGCCTAAAAGAAAAAAGCAAGTTATTGAACTTAGGGATGTTTTTAAGCATTATTATATGGGTGAAAATGTTGTAAAAGCTCTCGATGGTGTTTCTATTGAAGTTAATGAAGGTGAATTTGTTGCAATAATGGGTCCCTCGGGTTCAGGAAAATGTGTTGTTGGAGATACAGAGATTATTACAAGAGAAGGGATACCCCTAAAGATTAAAAATTTGGAGAGAAAAGAAAATCAAGAAATTTATTCTTTAGATAGAAAAGATGGTAAAATAAAAAAGTTTAAAGTATCTAAGTTTTATAAAAGAAAAGAAAAAAATCTTTTAGAAATTGAAACATCTAGTGGAAGAAAAATTATTGTTACTGAGGATCACCCGTTTTTTACATTAAATGAAAAGGGGTTTAGCGAGATTTTTGCTAATAATTTAGCAAAGGGGGTTTTTGTTGCAATTCCAAGAAAAATTGAAATTAAGGGACAGAGTCAACAAATTGATATTTTTAATAAATTAGGAGATAATAAATCTCTTGTTATATCTAATTCAGTTAAGTTAATGAAGGATTTAAAGGAGAAATTAAATTTTCCTAGAGAGAAAATTACTAAGAAATTTAAGATAAATCTTGGAACTTACGATTCTTGGTTTAGTAAGAACAATATTCCTTTTTATAGGTTTAAACAGATAATTGAGACATCTGGAAAGAGTTTGGATTTAATTAAAAATAAAGTTGAATTTACTGTTCTTACTTCTTCAAAATCTGTAACCCTTCCATATTCAACTTCTAGTGATTTGATGGAATTATATGGTTTTTTATCTGGAGATGGTTGGATAGATAGAGATGGGTTAAAATTTTCTAATTTTGATCAAGAAGTTATTGATAGATATAATTTGTTAGTTAAAAAGATCTTTAATATTGATGCTATTAGTTGTATTAAGGGGAGGGAAGATCATTCTTCTAGAGTTTTAAAATTGTTTTTTAAAAATATTTTTAATTTCCCCTTGAAAAAGAAATCCTCAAATTTATGTTTGCCTGATTTTGTGTTTAAATGTCCTGATTTAGAAATAGCTTCTTTTATAAAGGGGTTGTTTGATTGTGATTCGCATGTGGATAAGAATAAAAGAGAAATACAGCTTATTTTAGCTAGTGAGAAAATTATAAAACAACTTCAATTTTTATTATTGAGGTTTGGAATTGTTGCAAGATTCTCTGAGAAGATAAAGTATGCCTCAAATACAAAAAAGAAGATAAGGAGAAAATATTATGCATTATCTCTTTCAGGTTATGAAAACTTGTTTTTGTACAATAAATATATTGGTTTTAATTTAATTAAAAAGAAACAGCGTTTAAGACATCATTTAAGATCTAAAATTAAAATCAATCCGGATGTAGATGTTATTCCTTGTGGAGATTTAATCAGGAAAGTAAGAAGAGATTCAAAGGTTATGTTCCCAAGAAATATACATAATTACCTTTGGGCTTATGAATCTAAAAAAATTAATCCCACGAAAGAAAGTTTGAACAAGATTGTGCAAATATTTAATTCTAAAGGCATTGATACAAAGAAGTTTACTCAATTATTAGAGATGGAGGTTTATTGGGATAAAATTAACCGTGTTAAAAGAATTAAGAAAGAGTGTTTTGTTTATGATATTAGTGTTCCAAAAGCTCATAATTTTTTAGCAAATAATTTTATTATCCATAACTCAACTGCTATGAATCTTACTGGAAGTCTTGATGTTCCAACAAAAGGAAAAGTGCTTTTAGATGGTGAAGATATTTCCTTATTAGAAGAATCTGATTTAGCTCAAATTAGAGGTAAGAAAATTGGATTTATTTTTCAATCTTTTAATTTAATTCAAAATTTAACTGCAAAAGAAAATGTTATGATTCCTATGATGTTTCAAGGAACATCTTTTGAAGATAGGGAAGAAAAAGCAGAGGAATTGTTGGGTTTAGTTGATTTAGGAGATAGAATGGAACATTATCCTGGAGAATTATCTGGGGGGCAAAGACAAAGAGTTGCTATTGCAAGATCTTTAGCAAATGATCCAGATGTTATTTTAGCTGATGAACCCACTGGAAATTTAGATACTAAAACAGGACAAATTGTATTAGAATTCTTAAATGATTTAAATAAAAAGGGAAAAACAGTTGTAATGGTAACCCACGACGCTGATTTGGCAGAAAAACATGCAGAAATTGTTTATTGGTTAAGAGATGGTAAAGTTGAAAAAGTTACAAAGAACCGTTCGATGTATCCCAAATTGCGGAAATCTGGGGCAAAAAATGGTTGGTCAAAAATAGGATTAGAAAATATAAAGAAAGTAAAGAGAGGAAAATAAGATGCTTTCTGATTATTTTCAATTATCTTTTAGAAATCTAAGAAAACGAGGTGCTCGTTCTTGGTTAACTTTAATTGGTATTTTTATTGGAGTTACTGCTGTTGTTGCTTTGATTTCTTTAGGTAATGGTTTACAATTAGCTGTTTCAAGTCAATTTGGAGTTAGTCAAACAGAAGTTATAAGTGTTCAAGCAGGAGGTGTAAATGGTTATGGTCCTCCTGGAACTGGCGTTGTAAATCCTTTAACTATTGAAAATGTAAATGATATAAAAAGATTAAGTAGTGTTAAACGAGCTGTATTAAGATATGTTGCTTCAGGTAAATTAGAATATAATGATAAAGTTGTTTTTGGTTATGTTACAAGTGTTCCAGATGGTGAAGAAAGAAAATTTATATATGATCAATTAGAAAAAGATCCTTTGGAAGGAAGATTTTTAAAAGATGGAGAAAGAGGCAAAGTATTTTTAGGATATAATTTTTATGTTGATAAAGTTGGTTTAGATAAAGAAATTGTTTCTGGGAAAAATATTTTAATTCAAGATCAAAAATTTGAAGTTATTGGAATTTTAAATAAAAAAGGTAGTTTTATTTTTGATAATGCTATTTATATGAATGAAATAGATGTAAAAGAGTTATTTGAATATACAGATAATATTGACCTTATTGCTGTTCAACCTGTTGATAAAAATGAAATTGAAAAAACTAAGCAAGATGTTGAAAAAATCTTAAGAAAAACTAGAAATGTAAAAGAAGGTGAAGAAGATTTTTCTGTCTCAACTCCTGAAGCAAGTTTAGCAACTGTAAATGAGATTTTAGGTGGAGTTAAAGCATTTATTGTTATTATTGCATTTATTTCTATTTTTATTGGAGCTTTAGGAATTGTTAATACTATGACTACTTCTGTTTTAGAAAGAAAAAAAGAAATTGGGATTATGAAGGCCATTGGTGCTAGAAATAATCAAATATTTTTACAGTTTTTTATTGAATCAAGTTTACTTGGTTTGGTTGGAGGAATAGTGGGAGCTGTTTTAGGGACTTTAATTGGACTTGTCGGGGTTCAAGGAATTAATAATTTTATTGGATCTGAATTAAAATTAAGTATTGATTTTGTTTTAATCTTTTTTGCATTATTAGGTAGTTTTCTTATTGGTGGGATTTCAGGAATTGTCCCTGCAATGAATGCTGCTAAACAAGATCCAGTGGAGGCTTTGAGAGGATGAACTTAGAATCAGTAAAATATTCATTAAGAAATTTAAATTATAGAAAAGGCAGAAGTGCTCTAACAATATTTTCGATTATGGTTGGAATTGCTACAATATTTATTTTTATTAGTTTTGGATATGGCCTTTATAATTATACAGAATCATTTACAACAAGTTCGTCTGCAGATAAATTATTAATACTAGCTAAAGGTTCTGGTGTACCTGGAATGGATGATACTTTTAAATTAACAGACGATGATTTAGATGTTATTAGAGGAACTTCAGGAGTTTATGAAGCCTCAGGAATTTATTATGGTGCTGTACAGGTTGAAAAGAAAAAACAAAGTAAATATATTTTTATTGTATCTTATGACCCTAAAGAGCCTTTGATAATGGATATATTTGGAGTGGGTATTGAAAAAGGAAGAATCCTTAAATCAAGTGATAAAAATTCTGCTATTGCAGGGTATAATTATTTAATTAATAATAAAATTTTTGAAAAAGGTCTTAATGTAAATGATGTTATCGAAGTTAATGGGGAAAAGATTAAAATAATTGGTTTTATGGAATCCATTGGAAATCCTGCTGATGATTCCCAAATTTATATTACAAATGATTATTTTTTGGATTTGTTTCCTGATGAAGATTCATATGCTGAGATTGTTGCGAGAGTGGATTTAGCTAATATAAATCAAGTTACGTCAAATGTTGAAAAGAGTTTGAGAAAACATAGGGGTCTTGAAGAAGGTAAAGAAGATTTTTTTGTTCAATCTTTTGAAGACATGATTGAATCTTTTTCAGGTGCTTTAGATATTATTATTGGTTTTGTTATTTTAATTGCATTAATTTCTGTTTTAGTTTCTGCAATTAATACTGCAAATACTATGATTACTTCGGTGTTAGAGAGATTTAAGGAAATTGGTGTGTTAAAAGCTATTGGTGCTAGAAATTCCGAGATACTTAAAATCTTTTTATTTGAATCTTCATTTTTAGGTTTTGTTGCAGGAAGTTTAGGAGTTTTATTTGGATGGATAGTTACTTTGATTGCAGGATCTATTTTAGATAGTTTAGGTTGGGGATTTTTAAGTCCTTATTACTCTCCTTTATTGTTTATTGGGTGTATTTTATTTGCTGTTATTACAGGTGCAATTTCTGGTGTGATTCCAGCAATAAGGGCTTCGAGAATTAATACTGTTGATGCGTTGAGATATGAGTGATTTTTGGCAATAATATTTAAAAATAAGTTCTTTATGATTAATTTATGGTGGGTTGTGCTAAAATGAATCTTGCAAAGTTTACAGATGAAGAAGTTGAAATAATGGATTTTCTTAAAGGCAAGCATGTAAATGAATTGGATCTAAAACAATCTAACTTTATTCAAGAAAAATATGCTTCAATATTTGGGGAATTGGACCCCTATTTAAATAAACCTCTTTATCAAGAAATCTCAGATATTTTGATTGCACCTGCTTTAAAAAGGGGGGTTCATACTTTAGGACTTCACCCTCTTATTACACAAGAAATTGCTCTAAGATTTACAATGGGTTTTCCAGATGAACTTTCTAATTTGGAGTATGAAAAAAGAAAAAAAATTCTTGATACATCAAATCTTGTACTTATAAGAGTTTATAATCAAATAACTTAATTTAAATGGATTTATATCTTAGAAGGTTATTGTTTCCTTTTTTCTCTCAATTTTATCTTTGCTTTTCTTCTTTTATAAAAATATCTTATAACAAAAATAATAACTAATATCCAGAATAATAATAACCATATTGAAGTCTTTTGTTCTCCATTTGCTCTGTCTTCAAAATATTCTGGTTCAAACATAATTGTTTTTTCTAAGGTTCTTCTGGTGTTTATAGTATCTGTATAAAATATCTTTAATGTTATTTCTCCTTTTGAAGGAATTGCTTCAAAACTTGCAGTGGTATAATCATTTGAGTCCAAATCCCCAATAATGTTTGTTTTTGGGCCTTTAATTATAATATTGTTTTGCTTAGGAATTTCTAAAGTTAAAGCTTCTACATCTGACTTTGCTGTATTTAAAATTTCAAATGTTAATTCTTTTGTTATTAAATTATATCCTTTTATATATACTTCAAAATCTGCTCTACTATCTTCTATATTTAAGCTAAATTCTTGTTCTAAATATAAATTTTGTAACCCGTATCTATATCTTACTTCAATAGGATTGTCTCCATCTAAAGCATTTTCATCAATTCTTACTTTGTATGGCGCTATTAAAAAAGAACTAAAGTCTTGAGAATATGTTCCTGCATTAATGTTTATTATTGGATTTGAATTTGGATCAAAAACTAAAGGATATTGTTCTAATAATTCAAATTCAATATTTTTACATTCAGGATTGTCTAAACCATTTACTTGAAAAACAATTTTAATATAGTCTCCAGGAATTGCAGGATATGGGTCTTGATTTATCATTGAAATATCTAAGTCGCATGATTCTGCTGCTACAAACGCAAAGCTAGAAAATAAAAATATTGCTAAAAGGAATATTAGTGTCACCTTTTTCATGTCTTAAATAATTAAATCTTGTTTTTAAATATATTGTCTATCTTAGCCAATAATCTGAACTTAAACCTTTAGAATAGTCTGTTAATTTAGGAAGACATTGACTTTGTTTTGGTTTAAGTTTATAATCTGGAACATGTTATTTTAAGACTAATCTTTCTAGTTCAGTTATTGTAAATCCATCTTTAATTTTTATTTTGATATTTAAATAAAATTAGTTTAGAAGGTTATTGAATTTTTACATTCCCCACTCGGGACTTGTTTTTCTTTTTAATTCTGCAATTTCCTGTAGAACTTTTATTTCAGATTGAGAGAGCAAATCTTTATTTTTTTTAAATTCTTTAAATTGTGACTCTCCAATATTTGAATATAAATATTTTTTATCTTTTAATTCTCTATCATAATTTAATCCCGGGATTGAAATTGCAACTTCTAAACCTTCTTTTGCTTCTTGAACTGATTTGTTTTCTGATTGAATATTTTTTATGTTTCCAATTTTTTCATCTTTTTCATTAATTATTGGCAGATTTGAAATTAATTTTCCTCCTAAAATTTTTATCCCAAAGATAGCTGGTTTAGTACTTCTAAAAACATATTGATGCAATATTTCTAATTTACATATTGTAGATAATTTCATTAATCTTTTCTTTTCTATTTCCATTTGTTTTTCTTTTCTAAATTTAACTAAATCTTCAATTAGTTTGTAAACGACTTCATTGGTGATTATTTTTGTTTTTCCAACAAGTTCTTTAACTTCTTCATCAATTTCAACATTAAAACCAATAATTACGCAATTTAATTCATCTATTTCTTGATTTGCTTTTGCACAACTTAAATCATTTTTACTTATTTTTCCAATCCCTGCTTTTAAGACAGGAACATTGGCTTGATTTAATAAAACCAATAATGCTTCTAAACTTCCTAAAGAATCTGCTTTAGCAATTATTCCTTGCTTTTCTGTTTTAATGGTCTCAGAAATTTCTTTTTTGAATAATTCTTTTATTTCTTTTAAATTATTTTTATATAAAACAAATGGCATTCCAGGTAAAATCTCTGCTTTGTCTATAAGTTGCATTCTTAATCCTGTTGCAGCTATTGCTTTTTTAACTGGTTTAAATTTTGAACATAAGGGTTGGATTTCTTCTAAAATTCTTATTTTTGTTAAGATTGGTTCTCCTTCAAAATTTGAAACTGCAATTGTATCTGATTTCTTTAATTCTCCATCGTAGAGTATTGCTTCAATATAATTTGTTGATTTTTCTTTTTTAATTTCCAACATAACTCCTTTAGGATCTTTATTTAATTTTAACTTTTTTGTTAGGAATTTTTGACTTAATCCACATAAAAACATTGTTAATTCTGGTATTCCTTCTCCTGTTTGTGCTGAACATGGAACTAAAGCTATTTTTTTAGTATAATCTTCTATATTATAATATAAATCTGATTCAAAACCATGTGAATTTAAAGAACCAATTAAAGTCATATATAATTCATCAAATCTTTGTTTAACTCTTTCAGGTTGCATTTCAATATTTTTCTTTAGATCATTATCTTGTTTATTCCAACTTGCAATTTTATCTAGTTTATTTAAGGCAATTATAAAAGGGGTTTTATTATGTTTTAAGATTTGAATAACTTCTGCTGTTTGAGGTTTAATCCCTTCAGTAATATCAATAACAAGAACAGCTAAATCTGCTAAACTTCCCCCTCTTTTTCTTAAATTTGTAAATGCTGCATGTCCAGGAGTGTCAATTAATAAGAATCCAGGAATATTTAATTTAATTCCTGATTTTTCAATCAAAGGACATGCTTTTTTTAATTGAGTTGAAGGATAGAGTGTAAAAGATATTTTTTGGGTTATTCCTCCTGCTTCTCCTTCTTGAATACATGAGTTTCTAAGTTGATCAAGAATTGAGGTTTTTCCATGATCCACATGACCTACTATTGTTACAATTGGTTGTCTTATTTTTTCATCTGCCATATCTTTTGTAGCAGAAATTTGTTTTTAAATATTGAGATTTTATTTAAAATAATAAGATAATACCTAAAGGTAGAAATAAAAATATTAATAGGATTATCAATGCTTTTTTCCTTGAAATCTTTATTACTCTTTTAGAAAGATATTTTGTTAATTTATATAATAAATTTATGTTTGGTAAGAAAATTACTGCTCCAAGAATTGCAAATAATGCAAATGCAAAGAAGCAAGCCATTGCCGTTACATTTCCAAGAATTAAAGAAGCTATAAAAAGACTGCTTGCTGTTCCAAGATCTGCTCCTAGGATAAATGGAATTGCTTTTTTCAAATTAATTAATCGTATAGCTGCTAAAGGAACTAATAGACCGATTGTTATGCTTGAGGAAAATAAAATTGCAGTTAATATTACCCCAAGAAAGTATGATTTGTATTTTGAACTAAAATAAGAATTTATTTTCTTTCTTGTTTTTTCTTCTCCCCCTAAAACTCCCATAATTGCTTTTCCAATATATCTTAAAACTAAAATTAAAATGATAAATCCAATTAAGAGTAGAATTATTTTATTAATATTCGTAAATAAATAATTGATTAATGGATCTGTAATTATATTTATTAAATTAGGTATTTTCAATAAAGAAACTTTTCCATGGAGAATTGTTGCTAAAAATAAAGAAGATTTAGAAAATATTTTTAAAGAATATTCTAAAATAAGTACAAGAATAACTAAAAGAAAGCTATACACAGAATAAGATAATGCAATTTCAAACCCATGTCTAAAATCCTTTTTTTTCTTATAACTAATAACTAAAGAAATTATTATTGCAGTAATTGTGGTTCCTAAAGATGCTCCAATTAGAATATATATTGCAATAGGCAAACTTATTAAATTGTTTCCTGCAAAAGTTGCTGTAATTGTGCCGACTGCATCTGAAGATTGAATTAAAGCGGTTGTAAACCATCCTACAGAAATTGCTTTAATCGGGTTTAATGAATTCATTAGAAAAAACTTAAAACCTGGCGAAATTATTAAAGATATTTTTTTTATTAACTCAATTGAAAAGATAAATAAATAAATTAAGGAAATTAAACGTAACCAGTTAAAAACCTTTATTTTATAAGTTTGTTTTTGTAATTGCTGGAGTTCTTTCTTAGTCACCTTTTTCTTCATATATGAATTAGAAAATATTTATATATAATAGTTTTGATATTTGTTTATGAACTTAAAAGAATTAGAACAAAAATATGACTTGGAATTAGATAAAGTAGTTGATAAAATAAAAAAAATTAAAGCTAAAGTAGTTTTACTTCAATTTCCAGATGGTTTAAAACAATATGCTACTGTTATTGTTGATTATCTTGAAGAAAAAACCAGTGATGTAAAATTTTTAATTTGGTTATCAAGTTGCTATGGTGCTTGTGATATACCTGTAGGTTTAGAAAATTTAAAGCCAAAAATA
>CAZQKH010000012.1:0-5044 GCA_964593105.1 Candidatus Woesearchaeota archaeon
TTTGGCAGGAGATGGGTGTTTGAGTCTTGTTAAGGGTAGATTGAAGTTTATAAGTATTGTAGGGGGTTTGGACGATCTACCTTTTTTTGAGGAAATTGTTTCCCCTTTGTTAAAGTATTTTAGAGGAAAGGCGACTAATATTAAGTTTAGAAAAGATTGTAATGCAATAGAATTTAATTTTAGTGATGTTAATTTATTCAATCTTTTTGTTTTAAGGGATTTTCCTGTTGGTAAAAAAGGATTGAAATTAGTTATCCCTAAATTCTTCTATGAAAAAGATTTGTTGAAACATGTTATTGCAGGATTTTTTGCAACAGATGGAAGTTTGGTTTTGACTAAAAATCCAAATAAATATTATCCTCGAATTGAAGGAAATGGAATCTCTAAAGGATTAATTCTCCAGATTTCTAATCATTTAAACGAAGTGGGGCTTTCTGGGAAATTTTATAGAGCAAAAAGAATTAATGATTTAAGAGATTTTAAAGTTCTTCAAGACCAATATCGATTCCAATTTAATGGGAAGAAAAATTCAATTGCTTTTAGAGAAAAGATTGGTTTTGTGAATCCAAAACATGAGGAGAAATTCTTGAATTTTTTAAGATATTCTGAAGAATATGATCTTAATATTAAAGGAATTTCTAATAGTAAACATTATTTAATTAGAAATAAAGTTAGATTATGAATGACGCCGAGGAGATTCTAACTCCCGATCTCAGCCTCACTCAGTGAACTTGTTTACTTTGATTCGCGAAATAAATTTCACTCATGAGAGCTGCGCTTTAGACACTAAGCTACGGCGTCATTAAATTAGTAAATGTGTTTCATTTAAAAGTATTTGGTTAGGGAATTAATCTACTTTTAACAAAGCTTTTTCCTTTGCTTTGTTTTTTGAAAATCTAACTAAGAATCCTGCTAATTGATTTCTCATTCTTTTACTTGGCATTTCTTGACCTAGTATTCTTTTATTTTTTTCAAAATTTTCTGAGAACTCTATGCCTTGTTCCATTATTTCTTTAGCAGTTCTTCTTATTTGTTTTGATTTTATCTTTCCCATGTTAGAAAAAGGGGTTTAAGGTTTTTTAAAGGTTTTTATTGTATTTTTTCAATTTCTGAGAGATCTTTTATAGCATTTATGAGATTATCTAATTTCTTAGATGGTTCTCCTAGACTTAATATTTGATATTTTAAGCCCAATTCTTGAGCTTTTTTATGTGTCTTTGTAATATCTATCTCAGTTATTCTTTTTTTATTAAAAGCTATTAAAAGAATTTCTTGGCTTTGATGTTTTATTTTTAATGTTAAAGTATCTTTTGTTACCCCCAGAATATCTGTTATTTCTTTTTGTTTTTTGGTTAGAAATTCTTTAACTTTGTTGAAAAATTGCTCGCTTTTTTTTGCAGAAGCACTTTTTTTAATAATTTTCTTTTTTAGTTTTAATTTTTCTTTTACTTCAACTTTTTTATCAAAAATATTTATTTCTTTTGCATTTTCCTTTTCAGGGGTTTTGATTGTTGGTTTTTTAAGGATTATTTCAATGTTTTTTTCTTGTTTTTTATATTTTACCTCTGGAATTATAAAATATCTCCAAATTATTTTTTCATTTACTTCAAAAGGAAATGCAAAATCTCTTAATTGCCTTAAAGCAACTCTTATGGCAGGTTCTTGTTTTTCATCTTCTAAAAATTGTTTTTCTTTTAAGAGTTTAAATGCTTCTTTTTCTTTACTCTTTAAATGCTCAGCATATTTTTCTAAATCTTGGAAATTCTCAGATAAATAATAAATTGCAGAACTTCCAACTCTCATGTAGCTTGCTTTTATTTTTTTCTCAGAAATAAGTTCAGATAAAAATGCAGAAGTTAAAAGCATGTCTAATCCTACTTCCTTTGCAATATATGCAGGGAGCATTGCTCCTTTAAATTTTAAAGTTTGCACTATTTTGTTTTTAATTTGAGAAGTGTCTTCTGTTGCCATTAGTTAGAAAGAGTTGTTGAGGTTATAAATTTTCTTATGGTTTAATCCACCTAATCTCATAATATATTATTTTTCCTTCTTCGTCTACTAAACCTAATAGTAGGTTTTTTCTTGTAGAATGTGCTACCCTATTTTTTGAAGAAAATTCATGCCAGTGTGCTTTGCTTGATTCTTTATCTGTAATTACTAACCATTTAGCGTGTGTTTCTTTGGGTTTTTTGCCTTTATCATAAACTCTAAATTCTGCTCCAAATTTTAAAGCTGTTTTTACAATATATCCTTTTTTTCTTAAATCTTTAAATACAAGATATTTGGTTTGAATTTTTTTATCTGTTCTTTGAAGTTTTATTAAAAATTCTTGTTTTGAAAGTTTTTTGTTTCTCTGAAAAACTTCTAATTTCTTTTCTTCAATTAAAAAAAGAGCTTCTACTGAAAGATAATGTATTTTATCTTCTATTTTCTCTCCGAATTTTGATTTTTCAAATAAAAAATGTGCTTGCTTTGAATTTGAAGAGATTTCATTTCCTAGGAGTGTTGCTTTTACTTTTTCCATGTTTATGCAAGATAATGAGAATATTTAAAAGTTCCTTGTTGTTTTAATTTTTATGATTAATAATTTTAAAAAGATTGAACAAAAGTGGCAAAAAAAATGGGAACAAACTAAAGCTTTTGAGGTCTCAGAAAAATCAAAAAAACTAAAATATTATGTTTTAGAAATGTTTCCTTATCCTTCTGGAAGGGGTCTTCATATGGGTCATGCATGGAATTATACTATTGGAGATATTCTTGCTCGTTTTAAAATTATGAGTGGATTTAATGTTCTTCATCCTATGGGATATGATGCTTTAGGATTGCCTGCTGAAAATGCTGCAATTGAAGATAAAACTTCCCCCCAAGATTATACTAATGCGTCAATTAAAAATTATATTAAACAACAAAAAGCACTTGGATTAAGTTATGATTGGTCTAGGATGGTTTCAAGTGCAGATCCAGATTACTATAAATGGGATCAATGGATTTTCTTTCAGATGCTTAAGAAAGGTTTGGCATATCAAAAACAATCAAGTGTTAATTGGTGTAGTAAGTGTAATACTGTTCTTGCAAATGAACAAGTTCATGATGGCAAATGTTGGAGACACGAAGATACAGATGTTGAAACTAAAAATTTAAAGCAATGGTTTTTGAAAACTACTGCTTATGCTGATGAACTTTATGAGGAGATTGATAATTTAAAAGATTGGCCTGAAAGAACTAAAATAATGCAAAAGCATTGGATTGGAAAGAGTAATGGAACAGAGATTGATTTTGAAATCGAAGGAAAAAAATGGCCAATATTCACAACAAGACCAGATACAATTTATGGCGTGACATTTATGGTTATTTCTGCTCAACATGAAAAACTTTTTGATTTAGTTACAGCAAAACAGAAAAAAGATGTTGAAAAGTTTTTGAAAAAAATAAAATCTGTTGAGGCACACAAAGGTGTACCCTCTAAAAAAAGTAAAGAAGGTAAAAAAGAATTAGAAAATTTGGAGAAAGAAGGAATTTTTACAGGAAGCTATGCAATTAATCCAATGACTAAAGAAAAAATTCCTATTTATGCTGGGAATTTTGTTGTTGCAGATTATGGAAGTGGAATGGTAATGGCTGTTCCTGCACATGATCAAAGAGATTTTGAATTTGCTAAAAAATATAAAATTAAAATTAAACAAGTTATTGAGGGAAAAATTGCAACTTTTAAAGCATACACCGGGTCTGGAAAGTTAATTAATTCAAAACAATTTAATGGAATGGATAATGAAAAAGCTAAACAAGAAATTACAAAATTCCTAATTAAAAATAAATTAGGTAAAATAAAAGTTCAGTTTAAACTTAGAGATTGGGGAATTAGTCGTCAAAGATATTGGGGAACACCAATTCCAATTATTCATTGTGAAAAATGTGGGGCTGTTCCTGTTCCTGAAAAAGACTTGCCAGTTAAACTTCCTAAAGAAGTTAAATTTGGAAAAGGCAATCCTCTTGAAACAAATGAAAAATGGTTAAATGTTAAATGTCCTCAGTGCGGGGGCAAAGGTCGTCGTGAAGCAGAAACAATGGATACTTTTGCTAATTCTTCATGGTATTTTTTAAGATATTGTGATCCAAAGAATGATAAGCAAATATTTGATAAAAAGAAGGTAAGTTATTGGTGTCCTGTTGATTCTTATGTTGGAGGAGCAGAGCATGCTTGTATGCATTTAATTTATTTTAGATTTTATACAAAGTTTTTAGCAGATTTAGGTTTGTTAAATTTTAGGGAACCTGTAAAAAGGTTATTTCATCAAGGAATGCTTCATGCAGAAGGTGGAGAAAAAATGAGCAAATCTAAAGGAAATGTTGTTTTACCTGAAACTGTTTCAGATGAATATGGAATTGATACTGCTCGTTTCTTTTTATGTAGTTTAGCTTCTCCTGATAAAGATATTGATTGGAGTAAAGAGGGTATTATTGGAAGTTTAAGATTTATTAATAAAATATTTGAATATTTTGAAAAAGTTAAATTAGGAAAATCAACAGTAAAAGTCAAAGAAAAATTAAATCAAAGTATAGTTAAGATTACAGATTATTTTGAAAACTTTAAATATAGGAAAGCTACAATCGAATTAAGAGAATTATTTAATTTAATTTTCAAAGAAAGTGAAAATAGTAAAGTGGTTTTAGAAAAGTTTTTGAAATTATTAAATCCAATTTGCCCACATATTACAGAAGAACTTTGGGAAGATTTGAAAAATAAAGATTTGCTTTCAACTTCAGATTGGCCAAAAGCTGAAAAATCCAAATTAAAATCTAAAGAAAAGAAAGTTGATTTAAATGAAAAATATTCTAATTATGTTAAAGATATTATTCAAAGAGTTGAAAGTAAAGGAAAAGAAGTAAAAAAAGTTTATTTGTATGTTTTACCTTTTGAAATTGAGAAAATTAATGAGAAAAAACTTAAGCAGAAACTTAATAAAGACTTAAAAATCTATTCTGTTAAGGATTTAAAGAAAGTTGATCCTGAAAATAAATCAAAAAAAGCTAGGCCTGGATTGCC
>CAZQKH010000012.1:5144-18391 GCA_964593105.1 Candidatus Woesearchaeota archaeon
ATGATAGATAAAAAACAAATACTTAAAGAATTAGACCAAGAATTTGAAAAGTTAAAGAAAGAACTAGGCTTTAATGCAACATTAGAAGAACTAGATTCTGTATTTGGAATTAAAGATTCTATTCTATCCAATGGGTTTGTAGGAGAAGACCTTTCAAGACAAATTTCTTCTAAGATATCTGAAGCATATTATAATTGGAGTAGTTATTTAAATAGCCTTATTTTACCTAATCCTAGTTTTATGCCAAGCCAAACAGAATCAAAACTATTTTCCACTAAAGAAGACAAAGAATTATTATGGGAACTAATTAATGGTGCAATGAAATTTGTATCTAAAAATTCCTTAGATATTCTGAAGAAAGATCCTGTTCTTCAAAAAGAAATGATTGATGGTTCTTTAGAATATTGGAAAAATAAATTTCATCCAAAGACTGTGCAAGTTATGCAAAAAATCCATGATTCTTGGAGTAATTAGTTAGGTTTTTATAATTAGTTTATTATTTTTATTTATGAGAAATTTTTCAAAAGAGGATGAAGAAGAAAGACCCGTTAGAAAATTTGTTAATGAATTTCTTTTAATATTTATTTTGGTTTTTGTTTTGTTAGTGGTTGGTCTTGTAGGTTTTTATCTTTTTGAAGGGTCTTTTTTTACAGGAGATAACCTCCCCACTTGTGGAGATGGGACTTTTTATGATTCTTGTTCTTTAAATAAACCTTATTATTGTGATCAAGGAGTTTTAATTGAAAAAGCCTCTATGTGTGGATGTGGCCCTGGTTTTTTAAAAGAAGGAGATTTTTGTGTTTCTGAAAAATATGTTAATCCTTCAGAAGTAAGCTTTAAATATGTTCTTAGAGGACAAGAAGGTATTATTGATGTTAAAGTTTATCAAGGAGTTTTAGATTATGTTTCAGTATTGCCGAAATTTATTTCTTATACTGAAGAAGAAAGGCCTTTAAGATCTGATTTTAAGTTAAATAGAATTAGTAATGAAGTACAAAGAAATGCGTTGTTACCGTTAGTAGTTGAAATTCAAAACCTTGCTCCAGATAGTAAAGTGGACCAGGCAAGAATAGCAATAAGTTTAGTTCAAAATATTCCTTATAAAGTTTCTCAAGAATTTTTAAATATTGGAGGGGTTAAAATAGCTGTTTCTAAATTTCCATATCAAACTCTTAGTGAAATTTATGGTACCTGTGAAGATAAATCAGAACTTTTAACCTTTTTATTAAAAGAAATTGGTTATGGTGTTTCTCTTTTTTATTATCCTGTTGAAAATCATGAATCTGTTGGAATAAAATGTGCAGGTAAAGCAGATCTTAAGGACTCTGGATATTGTTTTGTAGAAGCTACAGCCCCAACAATTTTAACAGATAGTTTTGGAGAATATGCAGATGGAAACAAGCTCCTTTCAGAACCAGAAGTAATTATTGTCTATAGAGGAGAACCTTTACCTGGAAATTTGTATGAATATCATGATGCTAAATCATATTCAAGAATGAGAGACAAATATGGGGTTAATTTATTAACTAAGAATAAATGGAATAAATTAAGAGATAAATATGGGTTAAAATAATTAATTTAATGTTGCTTTAATTCTTCTTACTCCTGCTCCACAAGATTTTTGTTTTGTTATTTTAAATTTCCCAAGTTCTTTAGTATTTTTTATATGTGGGCCAGTACAAATTTCTTTTGAAAAGTCTCCAATAGTATAAATAGATACGTTGCTTCCATATTTTTCATCAAACATTCCACTTGCTCCTGATTTTTTTGCGTGTTCTAAACTCATTTCTTGTCTGTTTACTGGAATTGCTTTTTTTATTTGTTTGTTTACTGATTCTTCAATATCTTTTATTTCTTGTTCGGTTAATTTTCTGTCAAAATTAAAATCCAATCTTATTCTTTCAGGATTTATGTTTGATCCTTTTTGATGAATGTCTTTATTTTTTAAGACTCTTTGTATAGCAGACAATAAAAGATGTGCTGCAGTGTGTAGTTTTGTTGTTTGTTCTGAATTATCTGCTAAACCTGATTTAAATTTTCCTGCCGTTGCTGTTCTTGAAAGCTTTTGATGTTTTTTAAATTCTTTTTTAAAATCTTTTGGATTAAATTTAATTTGTTTTTCTTTAGACAATTCTTCAATCATTTCTAATGGAAATCCATATGATTGAAATAATAAGAAAGATTCTTTTCCATCAATTAATTTGTTTTTAGACATTTTTTCAAACTCTTTTAACCCTTTGTCCAATGTTTTTTGGAATTTATCTTCTTCTTTTTTTAATTCATTTAAAATTAATTTTTCATTTAGATTATAATCTTCGTATATTTTGAAAACCTTCTTTGCGATTTGACCAGTTATATTTATTTCTAAGATTTTTACTTCTAACTTCTTTAAATTTCTAATGGCCCTTCTAATTAATCTTCTTAAAACATATCCTTGTTCAGAATTTCCTGGAACAATCCCATCGTTTATTATGAAGCATGCTGCTTTCATATGGTCTGCAATAATTCTAATTTCTTTTTTGTTTTTTTCATAGGATTTATTTGATAATCTTTCAATTTCTTTAATTATTGGTTTCCATACATCTGTAAGATAATTATCTGAATGGCCTTGCAATAATGCTATTGTTCGTTCAACACCCATTCCTGTATCTATATTTTTTTGTTTTGCTTCCAAATAATTTCCTTTTTTATCTTTATTATATTGCATAAAGACATTATTCCATATTTCAATATTATTTACAAATATTTCTGAATCTGGTCCACAAGGCCCAGTGTTTCCTGCAGGTCCCCACCAATTGTCTTTTTTTCCTAAAAATCTTATATTTGTTATTCCAATTTCTCTCCAGATTTCTTCAGATTCTTTATCTTTTGGTGCATCTTTATTTCCTTTAAAACAGGTCACAGAAATATTTTCTTCAGAAATTTTTAGAACTTTTGTTAAAAATTCATGACTATCTGTTAAGGATTTGTTTTTCCAATAATCTCCTAAACTCCAATTTCCAAGCATCTCAAAGAAAGTGTGATGAGTTTCATTTCCTACTTCTTCAATATCTCCTGTTCTAATGCATCTTTGAACATTAACTAATTTTTTTCCTTGAGGATGAGGTTGCCCTAGTAAAAACGGAACTAAAGGGTGCATTCCTGCTGTTGTAAACAAAACTGTTGGATCGTTTTCAGGAATAAGTGAAGAGTTTTTTATTTCCTTATGGCCTTTTGATTTAAAGAATTCAATATATTTTTTAATTAATTCTTTTCTTTTCATTATAAGAATAAGGAGAAGGGTGTTTTAAAATTTTTCATCTAGATCTTTTAGCCTTTTTTGTATGTCTTGCAATTGTTCTTCAACATCTGATTTCTTTTTTTTAAGTGTTATTGTTTTTTCAAATTCTTCTGGAGCATTTTCGTTTGTTCTTTTTTGATATTTTTTTGGAATTTGAACTTTTGGAATAATTTTTTTAAGTTTTGTAATGCTTGAAGAGAGTTTTTTTAATTTTGTATTTAGATTTTCTTTATTTGTTAATTCTTCTAATCTGAATTCATGATATTTTTTAATTGCGGTTAATAATTTTAAAATCCCTATTTCAAGAGCAAGAATCTCTTTTTTATTATTTTTAGCTTCTTCAAATTCTAATTTTACATGCATTAAATTTTTTTCACTCATTTTTATAATCTAGAAAAAAGATCTTTGTCGACTTTTTCGATTTTATTTTTAATATTTTGTAATTCAGCTTCCCATTTTTTTAATTGCTCATCTTCTTTTTCTTTAATGCTGTTTGTTTCATTTAATATATGGGTAACCTCTTCTATTTGTTTTTTTAACCCATTTAAGATATTGTTGCTTTCTTCAAATTTATCTAATCTTACAAATAAAGGTTCTTCTTCATGAACTATTTTATTAGATTGCATAGTTAAGGGTTTTAATTTTTGTCCTAAATCTATTTTTTTAAGAGGTTCTTGTATCATTTGTGGCGTGTTTATTTCTTCAAAATCATCTACAATTTCCTCTGAATCACTCTCTTCTCCCCCAGCTATAGCATTTTTTATAGTATCTTGGGAAAATTTATTTCCTAGAGAATTATTTGGAAAACTTGGTAATTGATGAATGGTTTCTTGAGAATCTTCTTCACCTTCTGTTAATTCAGGAAGCTTTGGTAATTCAGGAAGTTCTGGCAATTCTGGAACTTTTAATTCCTCTTTTCTTTCTTTTTTATGAAGTAAACCCATTTTGTTAAGTATATTCTACAATATATATTATGAATTATAGGTTTAAAAACTTTTTTTATGAGGATTGATTAACTTTATTAACCGAAAGATATTTATTTGAACTATATTATAAATAAAAATGTTAAAAAATTTACTAAAAGAGGTCATTATTATAACAGCAGGAAAGCAGTCAGAAGACATTGCAGATCTTTTATATACTAAAAAACATGTCAATGAATTTACTATCGCTAAAAAATTAGAATTAACAATAAATCAAACTAGAAATATTCTATATAAGATATCTAATTTTGGTCTTGTATCTTCTGTAAGAAAAAAAGATAAAAAGAAAGGATGGTATACTTATTTTTGGAAATTTGAAATTATTAAATGTCTTGATTTTTTGAGGCAGTTAATTATTAAAGAAAGAGAAAGACTTATTGAACAAATTAAAGATAGAAAAGAAAATATTTTTTATGTTTGTAAAAGATGTAATATTGAAATGGGAGAAGAAGAAGCTCTTTTGATGGAGTTTACTTGTAATGAATGTGGAGATGTTTTTAATATTAAAGATAATTCTAAATTGATTAAAGAGTTGGAGAAAAATTTATTTAGAATAAAAGAGAGATTAAAAATAGTTGAGATCGAAATCATTAAAGAAGAGGAAATTCTTGAAAAGCAAAAGCAAAAGGAATTTAAGAGAATTCAAGATGAAAAAGATGTTAAGAGGGCTTTGGCTTCTTTGAAAAGAAAAAAAGATGCAAAAAAAAGATTGGCTGAAAAGGGAATTGTTAAGAAGAAAGTAGTAAAAAAGAAAAAGCCAATAAAGAAGAAAGTAGTAAAAAAGAAAAAGATAGTCAAAAAGATAAAAGTAGTAAAGAAAAAATCAATAAAGAAAAAAATGGCGAAGAAAAAGCCAATAAAGAAGAAAGTAGTAAAAAAGAAAAAGATAGTGAAGAAAAAAACAGTAAAAAAGATAGTCAAAAAGAAAGCAGTTAAAAAGAAGAAATAATTTATTCTAATATGCAAGTATATTCAATTCCCACTAAAAAAAGAGCAATTAATATTAATTTTAGCTTAAATACTTGGTTGATTATTATAACAGCGGTCTTATCAATTGTGTTCTTTTTTTTACCCCATGAATATTATGCTTTAAATCCTGCGAGTGTTTTATCTGGTGTTTATTTATGGACTTTTATAACTAGTATTTTTGCACATGCGGGATTTTTCCATTTGTTTGTAAATATGCTTTCTTTATTTTTTGTTGGTTCTATTATTGAAAAAATTTTAGGTAGAAAAAGATATTTTTGGTTTTATTTGCTTTCAGGAATCTTTGCTGGATTGGTCTTTGTATTAATAGAAGGATTAATCTATAGTTTTAATTTTCCTCAAAACTATGAAGTATTTGCAGTGGGTGCTTCTGGAGCTTTATTTGCATTAATTGGAATTTTAATATTTTTAACACCTAATCTGAAAGTTTACATGATGTTTATTCCTATTCCTATAAAAATGAAATATGCTGCTCCCGGACTATTAATAATTTTATGGTTAATTTCTATTGCAGGAGATATTCCTTTAGGGAATTTTGCACACTTAGGGGGTCTTGTTGTAGGGATAATTTATGGGATTTATTTAACAAAAAGATATCCTAAAAAAACTAAATACATTTCAAGGCGTTTTAGTTAGTAAAAATATAAAAATGAATTTAAAAAATAGATTTAATTTAATTGAAGAATATAAAAAAAGCTTTTTATATTTGAAGGAGGTTAAGAATTATATTTATTGGATAATTGGAATTTTTTTCCTTTTTATGTTAATTGGAATTTTTATTCCTGCTCCAGAATTTGTTTCCAAGTACCTTTTAGAATATATTCAAGAACTTTTAGAAATAACAAAAGATTTTGGGTTTAAAGAGATGTTTGGATTTATCTTTTTTAATAATCTTAAAAGTAGTTTTGTTGGGCTTGCATTGGGGATTTTAGCAGGGATTATTCCTGTTTGGGGAGCTTTAAGTAATGGATATGTTTTAGGTTTTGTTTCATCTATGGTAGTTTCAGAAAAAGGTGCAAATATTCTTTGGAAATTAATTCCCCATGGCATACCTGAATTGGCTGCTATTTTCATTTCCTTGGGAATGGGCCTTAATTTGGGAATTTGTTTATTTAAGAAAAAAGATAGATTAAATTCTTTTAGAAATAATTTTAAGAAAGCCTTGAAAGTATTCTTTTTAATAGTTTTACCTCTTTTACTTATTGCTGCAGTTATAGAGAGTTTCTTTATGTTCTTTGTTTAATTATTTCTTTAAATCCATTATTCCTAAGATTACTAGGATAACTCCCATAACTAATACAAGGATTGTTACCCCCCCCTTTATTAGGTCTAAGGCAGCAATACCCCATGTTTCTAGGGGACTTGTTGGAAAGATTAAATAGAGAGGAATTACTACTAATACAAGTCCAATTAAAATTTTTAGCCATTTATTCATGTCTGTGATAATTTTTAGGATTTTAAAAAGATTATTGTGATTAGATAGACTTAAAAATTAAGGGTTTTTTTGACTTTTATGAAAACTATTGTTTTTCCTGGGGTAAATGGGTTAGGAATTACTCAAGGGGTAGAGAATAGTTATGAAAGGGTTTTACAAAATTTTAATTTTAATAAAATAAATCTGGACATTCAAAATATCACAAAACAATTATCTCAGATTTCTGAAGAGTCTAAAAGGTATTTTGAAGAAGACAAAGTTTTATTTGTAGGAGGAGATCATTCTATTAGTTTTCCATTAGTTTTAAATTTTCTTGAAAAGTATGGTGGAAGTTCTAAATTATTAATTTTTGATGCTCATCCTGATTTAATGGCTCCTATGCCTGAACCTGGGCATGAAGAATGGTTACGGGCGATTATTGAAAAAGGATTTTTAAGTGAGAACATTTTGATTGTTGGTGTTAGAAGAAATTCTCAACATATTGATGCTTCTGAATTGAGTTATGCAAAAGAAAAAGGAATTAAAATAGTTTTTTCTGATGAATTTAAAGAAAGACAAAAAGAGATTTTAGAATTTGTTGACGGAGAAAATTCTCTTTATGTTTCTTTTGATATTGATGTTTTTGATTCTACTATTGTAGCTTCTACAGGATATGCTGAAAAGAATGGTTTAAATGAAGAACAAGTTTTAACAGTTCTTGAGAAAATTAAAGATAAAATTAATTTCTTTGATTTAGTTGAAATAAATTTAGAAAAAGGAACAGAAACAGAAAAACAAAAAACAGTTTTGGTTGTAAGGAAAGTTTTAAAAACACTTGGAGTTGAATAGTTTTATGGAAATAAACTACTGTGCTTTAGCGATACCAATCTCTAAATTTTAACATAGTTATTACTTCTTATTTCCGAAATTATAATGAAAAAGGTTAAAGATTTTTTATGGACAGAAAATATGACTGCTGGTCTTCTTATTGACAAATTTGATTCTTTAGGATATCAAGCATCTGAATTAAGTGAAGCTTGCAAAGTTGTTTTAAAAATGAAAAGAAGTAATTCTAAGATCTTTTTGACTTTTACTTCAAATATGGTTACTAGTGGTTTAAGGGGTTTCTTTGCTCAACTTTGTAAATTAAAGATTTCAGATATTCTCGTTACAACTTCTGGTTCTATTGAAGAAGATTTAATGAAATCTTTTGGTGAAGCTTTTGAAATAAGTAATTTTAATGCAGATGATACAGAACTTCATGAAAAAGGTTTAAATCGGATAGGGAATTTATTGATTGCTACTGAAAGTTATATGAAATTTGAAGATAAAATGGATGCTCTTCTTTCTGAAATTTATAAAAAAAAGAAGAGAATTTCTTCTTCTGATTTGCTTTATGAAATTGGATTGCAATTAGATGATGAAGATTCAATACTTTATCAGGCTGCTAAAAATAATATTCCAATTTATTGTCCTGGAATTGCAGATTCTAGTTTTGGATTTCATTTATATCAATTTCAACAAAAAAATCCTGATTTTATTGTAGATACAATTCTTGATATGAAAAGAATTACAGAGGATTTAAGTTTTGATGAGAAAAAAGGATTGATTTCTTTAGGGGGAAGTATTTCAAAACATTATGCTGTATTTGCAGCTCTTTTATCTGGAGGATTTGATTATGCTGTTTATATGACCACTTCTCATCCCACTTCAGGCTCAATGTCTGGTGCAACAACCTCAGAAGCAAAATCTTGGGGAAAATTAAAAGATGATGCAGAAGCTTCAACAGTTATTGGAGATGTTACTATTAATTTTCCTTTAATGATGTGCAATGTTTTAGATAAATTGTCAAAAGAAGGTATTTTAGATAATGGAATCTGCTAAATTTATTTTGTCAAAAAAGGCTTTGTTTAATCAAGTTAAGAAATTAAAAGACTTGGGTTTGAAGATTTCTTATTCATATAAAACAAATAGAATTGTAGGAGATATTCTACAGGATTCAGATAAAAATATTTTATTTTCTATTCATCTAAAAGAAGAAATAAATATGATTAAAGATAAATCTAAAATTTGGTTTTTTACTCAAGCAGAAAATGAAGAAGTGTTGTTAGATATTTTAAAGAAAGGAGTTAGAAATTTTGTTGTTGATAATGAAATAGATTTGGAAAATCTTTTAGAAGTGGTGCAAAAAGAAAATCAAAAAATAAATCTTAGTCTAAGAATGAAATTTCAAGAACATCGGGTTGGTTCTGGTAAATATTTTGTTTATGGAATGGCATCTAAAAAAGTTAATAATTTAATTGAAAAAATAAGAAATAATGTAAATATTGGTAGACTTGGGATTCATATCCATAGAAAAAGCCAAAATACTTCTGAGTGGGAAATTGTTGGAGAATTAAAAGATTCTTTGTCTAAAAATACTTTAGATAACTTAAATTTTATTAATCTTGGAGGAGGGCTTCCTTCTTTATATCGTAGTTTAAATGAAAAAGCATTTGTTTATATTTTTGATAAAATTAAAGAATCTGTTAAATGGTTAAATAATAAGAAGATAGATGTTTTTATAGAACCTGGAAGATTTTTAGCTGCTCCTTGTGTGAGGTTGATAACAGAGATTATCCAAAAGCAAAAAGAGATTTTAGTTATTAATACTGGTTTGTATAATTGTGCTCTAGACACGCTCCTAACAGGAACTAAAATGTTGGTACAAGGAGAGTTAGATAGTTTTGAAATGGGAGAAGATTATTTAATTAAAGGAAATAGCCCGACTAGAGATGATATTTTTAGATATAAGGTTAAATTAAATGATGTAAATATAGGGGATAAAATTATTTTTTTAAATGCAGGAGCTTATAATTATTCTACTGATTTTTGTGGATATGAAAGATTAAATACAGAGATTGTAGAGGATTTTTAAAGGTGAATATTTTAATTTCAATATGTTAACTAAAAAACAAATCAAAGAAATTAGAAAAACCTTAGAGCAATCTCAAAACCCTTTGTTTTATTTTCATGATGACCAAGATGGGCTTTGTTCATATATTTTGTTGAGGAGATTTTTAGGTAGAGGGAAGGGGATTCCTGTAAAGAAGATTCCTATGGGACAAGAGTATTTTAGAAGAGTGGGAGAATTTAATCCAGATGTTATCTTTGTATTAGATGTTCCAGGTGTTTCGAAAGAGTTTTTTGATGAAGTTGAAAAATTAAATCTTCCGCTTACATGGATAGATCATCATGATACTGATACGATAATTCCTAATTTTGTTAAATATTATAATCCTTTTTTAAGTAAGAAAAAAAAATATGAACCTGTTTCTTTATTTTGTCAACAAATTGCAGATAAAGACCAGGATCGTTGGATAAGTATTGCAGGATGTATTTCAGATAAGTTTATTCCTAATTTTTATAAGGATTTTTTAAAACAATATCCGGAATTAGGTATTGAGACTAAAGAAGCATTTGATGTGTATTATAGATCTGGTTTTGGAAAAATTTGTCAAATGCTTGGAGCAGGTCTTAAAGATAAGACAACAAATGTTATGAAAATGATTCGTTTTTTAATTGATGCTAAAAATCCTTATGATGTTTTAAATGAAACAAAAGAAAATTCTTCAATGCATGAACGATTTAATGAAATTGATTCTAAATTTCAAAAGTTAGTGGAGAAAGCAAAAATAAGTTATGACGGCGGAGAGGTTTTGTTTTTTAGATATTCTGCAGACACTGGGATGAGTGCTAGTCTTTCAAATTATCTTTCATATTTATTTAGTGATAAGGTGGTTGTTATAAGCCACATTAAAGGAGAAGAAGTTAAAATTTCTATGCGAGGAGAAAATGTTAAGAAAATGGCCCTTAAGATTATTGAAAAAATTAAAGATGCTAGTGGGGGCGGACATGAAAATGCAGCTGGTTTTAAAATGGGGCTTAAAGATCTAGATTTTTTTGAAGAAAAGCTTAGAAAAGTCGCCAATAAAAGCAAATCATAAAATTTAAATACAGGTCATACGTCAATATAATATGGAAGTAAAACTAAATAATTGCGCTTATAGAAAGTGCCACATTATCTTAGTGAGAACTTCTATTACTAAATTTGCTTGATTCGATTTGGTTCCTCTCTGGGTCTCGAATTGAATTAAGGAATAATTCTCCGACTAATCAATTTGAGGTTCTTAGAGGTATTTTAATTTGAATCGCTAAGGTATATGCGAAACAAAGAAAAAATGGAAAAAAAAGAAATTGAAAAAGAACTAGGTTTTCTTTTAGAAAAAACCTTTAGAATGGAAGATGAATTAAATTCTCTTTTAAGAATGGAAGATTAGTAAAATTAATCTATTTGTTTTTACTTTTTGTATTTGTTAATGTCTAATAGCTCTTTCCAACATAAACTACTTCTGTTGCTTGTTCATTACAAATAATACATTTTCCAGAAGCTTTTTCATTTTTTGTAGCTAAAGTTCCTCTAACTTCTGCACCATATTCTTTTTCAATATATTCTGCACATTTCTCTCCTTTGTTGTCTGTAGAACAAAAGTTAATTCTTGCTATTTTTCCCTTATTAATTGTTTTTTTAATATTTTCTTTTGAATTGCAATCAATAATTTTTCCTTCAAACATTTTATCTGCTTTTTCTAAAAGTCTTTTATCATAATCTTCACCAAAAGTTTTTAATTTTGATAAATCATTTATTTCTAATTTCTCTTTTTTTCTTAGATCTCTTAAAAATAAAGTTAATTTTTTTTCTTTTAATTCTTTTTCACCAACTTCTATTCTCATTGGAACTCCTTTTAATTCCCAAATATTAAACTTTTCACCAGGAGTTTTATCGGAATAATCTATTTTAGATTTTAATTTAAAAGAGATAATTTTTTTATTTATTTTTTCACATTCATTTAAAATATCTTTTTTATTTTCTTTATTATAAATTGGAACTATAATTAGATGAAGAGGGGTTAAATCAAAAGGTAAAATTAATCCTCCATCGTCACTGTGAGTTGCAATTACTGAAGCAAGTATTCTTGACATTGCAGGACCATATGCTGTTGTATAAATATATTGGTCTTTTTCATTTTCATCTTTAAATTTAGCATCAAAGACTTTTGAGAATTTTTGACCCATTAAGTGTGTTGAAGGTTGTTGTATTATCTTTCCATCTTCCATTAAAACATCTGCAGCGACAGTATATTCTGCTCCTGCAAAACGATCCCAAGAAGGTCTTTTCATAGGCAAAAAAGGAATTTTGAATATTTGATGCATGACTTTTTCAGTTGTATCAATATCTTCTTGAACTTGCGCTTCTGCTTGTTTTTTAGTTGCAAATGCGTCGTGTGCTTCAATCCAAAGAATTTCTCTTGTTCTTATTAAAGGTCTTGTTGCTTTTGTATCTAGTCTAAAGACAGAACCCCTTTGATAAAGTTTTAAAGGTAAATCTCTATAGCTATTAATCCATAATTTGAACATTGGAGTGTATAATGTTTCGCTTGTGGGTCTTAAAGCAAGTTTTTCTTTGTTTATTTCTTTTAACCAAAAAACTTCAGGAATAAATCCTTGAACATGGCTTGATTCTTTTTTAAGATTTTCTTCAGGAATTACAGAAGGCATAAATGTAGGTAGATGTGATTTCTTTTGAAGTTCTTCTTCAAAATACTTATACATTTTTTCTATGATTATTGCTCCCCATGGTCGAATGACCATAAATCCTTTTGGCATACCTCTTATGTCAACAATTTCTGCTTTTTCTATTGCTTGAGTAAACCATTCACTAAAATCTTCAGATTTTTTTACTGTAATCCCTTTATTTGCTTTTTGTTTAGCCATAAAAATTAGAATGAAAAAGCCTTTATTAAATTAAGGTTTGATTTAATTCTTGTTGAGCTATTTCATTAATTATATCTTTTAAATAGTTTGATTCTAATGCAAATCCTAGGCTTTCTCCACCACTTATTTTGAAGTTATTTATTCCAATAATTTCTCCTTCTTGATCTATTAAGGGTCCTCCTGAATTTCCTGGATTTAATGCAGCATCTGTTTGAATATATGCTTCAATATTATTTATGCCAATTCTATGAACCCCGGAAATAATTCCTTCTGTAACTGAAAACTGTAGTCCAAGAGGGTTTCCTATTGCAATTACTTTTTCACCTATTTGAATATTATTAGAATTTCCTAAAGCTAATTCTTTAAAGTCTCCGGTTATTTTTAGTAATGCAATGTCAAATTTAGAATTGTATCCTACAAATGCTGTTTCAATTTGATTTTGTTCATAATCTAAAACATAAAGTTTTGTTCCCCCTGAAAGAACATGAGCATTGGTTACAATATATCCTTCTTCATGAATTATAAATCCAGTTCCTTGGCCAATGTCTGTTTTTACTGTAACAACAGATTGAATGGCATCTTCGATAATTCCTGAAAAATCTGAACTTGCAGAAGCTTTTAATAAACTAAATTCTTCGTCAATATTTCCTAGATCTTGGTTTAAATTTTTTATTCTTGTTTGTGCTTCAATTAGATTAAAAGTTAATTGGTTTAATTTAGCTTGAGTATCTGCTTGAAGAGAGTCTATTTTGTTTGTAACTTCATTATG
>CAZQKH010000013.1:0-16405 GCA_964593105.1 Candidatus Woesearchaeota archaeon
GCTAATTCTGCTAAATTTTTCTTAGGAAGGTGTTTTTTAAATGAATTTAATTCGTCTTGTGTAATAAATCCTTTGGTAGTGCATTCTTGATATTTTAAATCTGGACCTTTTAATTTCATCACAGAGCCTTTTTCAAAAGGACACACTGCTTCACAATATACTTTTCTTGCTTTTTCATTGAATGTTGCATATTTTTGATAATTAGGACATTCTTGTCCCCCCATTAAACCAGTTCTATTAAGTCTTTTTTCCATATTAATTTAAAAAATATTTACTTTAAAAGTATTATTATGATTGTTTTCTTTTAGTTATAATTCCTTTTTTTCACTAACTGCTGTTGGAGCTTGTCCACCGTGCCATGTAAATCTCGGTCTAATTCTAACAGGATAAATTCTCTCTGAATTATCGTCGAGGATTATGGCAGAACCTTTTTGACTTGGCAACTCGTTCATATATTTTTGAATGCTACTTGCTAGATAGGTTTGCATAATGTGGTTTAATGCATCTACATCTGGTTTTGAAGTAACTCTATGCGAAATAACAATATCTGACTGAGTCATAACATCTCTGTGTATTTGCCCTGGTTGTTGAGTTGCTAAAACTAAGGAAAGTCCTGGTTGCCTACCTTCTCTTAGAATTTGAACTAAGGCATCTGTTGCAATTGTTTTTCCTGTTAAAGGTAAGAATTCATGAGCCTCATCAATAAACATCCAAACTAAAGGAGTTTCTTTTTTTTCAGTTGAAAATGAATAATCTAACCCTTTTGAGACTGCTTTAATTTCTTCAAGTTTTCTTGCAAGCATTCTTTCATTAAATATTTTTCTTGATAATAAACTAATTACTAATGCTCTTACATTAAATGCTCCTACAGAGTTATAAATACTTAAATCTAAAACCGATGTTTTTCCTGCATTTATAATATCTTTTACTTGAGTTGCTTTTTCTCCTTTTTTGGAAAAAATTCCCCAAGTATTTGCTGCTTCAAATAAGCCTATTGCAGCATTTTTTGTTTGTTTTTCACTATTTGTATCTTTGTTTAATTCTTCTATGATTTCTTCAATAGCAAATTTCTTTTTTGATTTTCTTAATTTAGTTAAACTTCTTTCTATTAAAACAGATACAGGATCTATCATACCTAAACCAAAAGTCAATATCCAATCCTCTGGATTTAATTCAGTAACATCCAATGCAAATTTTTCATCAGCGGGGATTCCTTTTTTTACATATGAATCATAGTGTCCAAAAGGAACAAATACTTTTATCGGAGATGTTTTTGGTTTTAAATCCCATTCTCCTAAGAGTATTTTGTCTTTCTCGTTTCTATATTTCATTGTCCAATAAATTCCCATGGTATCAAAAATTATTGAAGCAATATTTTGACTTACCTCTTTTGGAAGATTTGCTAGTTCTTCTGTTAAAACTCCTAAAGTATATGATTTACCTGAACCTCTTTTCCCTGCAACTAAAATTACATGGCTTCTTGCAACATCCATAAATATTTTATTTGATAAAGAAGTGTATTGACCCATTTTTACATATCCTTTTCCAATATATACTAGTCCTGTATCTCCTAACTTTTTTTTGTCATCTTCATTTCTACCAATTATAATTTTGTAACTCATGTTAGTTAGAGTGTTTTTGAATTTTTAATGCTTTTGATAATTTTTTTTGACTAATTTAACTTTACAGAAATCTTTATAAATAAAATTAAGTTTAGGAAGTAATGAGTATTAAAAAAATTAAGGACAAAGAGAAGGTGGATTTATCTAAAAAGTTAAAACAAAATCCTTGGATTTTATCAACTTTAGTTTTTGGAATTATTGCAATTATCCTTTTAGCAAGTTCTTTTAATATGACTGGGCAGATTTCAAAAGATGTTGCTGGAAATAATTTTGTAGATTTTATAAATTCGAGAGGAGGAATTGATCTTGAATATTTGTCTTCAGAAACATATGGTGGAAGTTTATATGAAATAACTGTTTTATCTGATGGTAAAGAAATGCCAGTTTATATTACTCAAGATGGAAAATATTTTGTTCAAATACTTTCTCCTATTGTTGAAGTAAATAATACTAATACTAATACAAACACTAATACTCAAACAGAGCCAGAAATTACAAAAGCAAATGTTCCTGCAGCTGAATTATTTGTTTGGTCTTATTGTCCATATGGTGTTACTGCATTATCTCCTTTTGCAGAAGTTGCTAAATTATTTGGAGATAAAATAGATTTTAAAGTGGTTTTATATCACGATGGTCATGGAGATTATGAAGCTCAACAAAATATGATTCAAGAATGTATTCAAAAATATGAGGGAGATAAATACTGGGATTATGCAATTGGTTTTTCAGAAGATATTTACCCTGAATGTGGAACTACAAGAGATATTGAATGTGATTTGAGTAAGTCTATAGAATTAATGGATTCTTTAAATATGGATTCAGATAAAATTTTAAGTTGTTTAAGTAGCGAAGGGTCACAATTAATTCAAAGCGCTTCTAATAGAGCAAGAGAATTAGGTATTACAGGATCTCCTTCTTTTGTACTTAATGATGTTTTCTTGAGAAATGTGGCTAGGAATGCAGAGGCATATAAAGATGCAACTTGTCAATCATTTAACGATGTTCCAGAGGAATGTGGACAATCTTTGAGTACTGAGTCAGCTTCAACTTCTGGAAATTGCTAATTTTAGTTATAACTAAAGAATTATTATAAAATTTTAATTAGTTTTTTTGTTTTTTTTATTAATGAAAGAGAAGTTAGCTCTTGCTATAGGATATTTATTTGGAGATGGAGGGATTAGTAAAGATGGAAGGGTTCACTATTGTAATTCTGAAAAATTTTTAATTAATGAATTTATTATTTCTATGGGTATTTTTAATATAAAGCCTTACTTGAGGGAAGAAGAAGGCATTTTTAGGGTAAGGTATCCTGTTTCTGTGGGAAATAAATTAAAAGGTCTTTTTGGGGAATTTAGTTCAGGAAAAGATACAAAAAAGATAACTAAAGAGATTTTTAATATGCCTCTTAATTGGAAAATTAAGATGTTAAGATCTTGGTTTAATGATGATGGAAGCGTAGTGAATTCCTCCCCAAACTATAAGGTCATAGCAATAAAACAAAAACTTGAAAATTTGATTGTTTTTATTAGGGATACTTTAAAAGAAATAGGGATAGAATCACATTTGCATAATGAAGGGAAAATCTGGTGTTTGAGAATTTTTGGATATAAAAACATTAAAAAATTTAAGGAAATTGTTAATTTTTCAGAAGGATATAGAAAAAGTCAACAATTAGAAGAAATGTATAATAGTATTAAAAGGCCATTTTTAATGACTAAATTTAAGATAATTGACTTGCTGAAGGAATCTCCAAAGACCATAAAAGAATTAGCTAATTTTTTAAATTTGGAGTATGGTACTGTTTATGGACATATTTATGGGTGGAGAAGAAAGAAGAGAAAAAGCTGTCCTGGATTGGTTGATTTAGAATCTGTGAGAAAATTAGGAAATAAATTTGAAGTGATTTCAAGTGCTTCAACAAGTGCTAGTTGTGGATAGACACTTTTTTCTATTATAATAATTTCTTTATACTAATTTATTTGGGTTTTTATATGAGCAAAGCAAGAAAGGCAAATAGATTTTTTAAAGATTCTTTTGGAGCGTTAATTAATATCTCTTTAAATAACTAATTTCGTCTTCGTCGAGTTTAAGTTCTTTTTGAATTATTGGGTTTTGTAGAATATTTTTTACTTCATGCCATTCAGACATAATTCTTTTTTGTCCAACATGGGTTTTAGTGGCATATTTTCCTGCAATTGATTTCTTTTTTGCTGTTTTTTGATTATTTAACCATATTTTTAAAATTCTTTCTGGTCTTTTGTATTTAAAAAATCCCGGTTTTTCCTCTTTTTTTGAAGCAGAGATTCCATAACTTAAAAAGATATTTTCATAGACCATAAATCTCCAATATTGTTGTTTGTAAATTCTTCCTTTAAATAAATCCACCTTTGCTAATCTTTGATATGCTTTTACAAGTTCTTCACCAGAATAAACATTTGGAATGTTTTCTTCAACCCAGAGAATTATTTCATCGAGAGGCATTTTAAGTTTATCAAATAATCTAAGCATCTCATTTGTGGCTTTTTCTTGAAAGATTATTTTTAAAACATTGAATATTGATTCTTCCTTGTTTCTTTCGTCAACTAAAACTTCTTCTGGTTTTTCTAAATGTGCTGTTGTTTGTAAATCATTTATTGCTGCCCTAAAATCTTTTTTTGAATTTATTATTATTTTATTTAATATTTCCATTTCAAGAAATTTGTTTTCCTTCCTTAAGATATCAATTAAAACATCTTTAATCACAAACTCATCTGGTTCATTTAATTCTATTAATTCAGATAATTTTCTTAAAGGAGATAATTTTCTGTGCCAAATATCATTTGCAGTTGCAATTACCGGATAGGGTGTTTCTGAGATTAATCTTACAAGTTCTGGAATTCCTCCCCTATCTGATCCTGAAATTCCATCAACTTCATCAATAAGAATTATTTTATCGTCTTTTAGTAAAGATTTTTGTTGTATTGCTGGCTTTAGTACTTGTTGTAGTTTTAATTTGTTTCTTAGGTCTGAAGCATTTAATTCAAATATTTCTTTGTCTAAATGTTTTGCAAAAACATGTGCTATTGTTGTCTTTCCAATTCCTGGAGCTCCTCCTAAAAGAATAGCTTTTTTTTTATTTGGAAAATTTTGAATAAAAGATTTTATTTGTTCTATTGGCTGTTCTTGTCCTTTTATTTCTTCAAGAGTTTTTGGCCTATATTTTTCTGTCCATTGCATCATTTTAATTAGTGCTTTGTTCTGAATTTAATTTATTTATTGTTGTTATTAGATTTGATATTTCTTTTTTAGCTTGATTTGGAGAAAGGGTTTCATTAAGTGCATTTTTTGCAATGCTTCTTACTTTAATTGAAAGATAATTAATATCTTGTTTTGAATCTTCAAAAAGAGTATTTAGTTTTGGGATTATGTAACCTGCTATATTTTCAAAGTATTTTCTTTGATTGTCTTTTAACATTTTATTTTCCCATTCCAGCTAGAACAAAACTTGCAAGTAAAGCTTGCAATTGTATAAAGGGATCAGAACCTTCCACAATTCTAAATTCTGCTTCACCTGTTTTTTCAGTTAATTTTACTTTTATATCTGGTTCTATGGGTAAATTCCATATTTCTTTTTGAATTGCTTTTATCACGTCTTGCCCAGAAATGCTTTGTTTTAACATAATATCTAATAATTTTTCTCTTGCTCCTTTAAAATCTCCAGATAAACAATAATCTAAAACTACCTTAATGTCTTTTGGTTTTGTTTCTGACAAAATTGTTGATATTAGTTCTGAAGTTATAGATGGTGAAACTGCTGCTGTTGATTGCAAAAGGTTTGTAGCTCTTCTACAATCTCCTTCACTTGCTTCATAGATTAATTCTTCTGCTTCAGGATTTATTATTAAATTTTCTCCTTGAGCAATTCTTTTAACATATATTTGAACATCTTTTTTTTCTAAAAGTTTAAATCTAAATACGACACATCTTGATTGAATAGGGTCTATTATTTTGCTTGAATAATTACATGATAAGATAAATCTACAAGTTGAAGAGTAATTTTCCATGGTTCTTCTTAAAGCTTGTTGAGCTTCTGGTGTTAAGGCGTCTGCCTCATCTAAGAAGATTATTTTAAATGGAATATCTCCTAAAGATTTTGTTCTTGCAAATGTTTTTACTTTTTCTCTAACAATATTTATTCCTCTTTCATCTGAAGCATTTAATTCTAAATAATTTTCTCTCCAATTTTGTTTAAATAATTCTTTTACTACAATTAATGCTAATGTTGATTTTCCTGTACCTGCAGGTCCTGCAAAAAGTAGATGAGGGATGTTTAATGAATTTGTAAGTCCTTGAACTCTTTTTAAGATGTCTTCTTGTCCAACAAGTTCAGAGAATGTTTTTGGTCTATATTTTTCTGTCCAAATTTCACTTGTCATTAAAAACAATCCCCTGGTTTTTTTTGATTTTCCTTAAAACACTGAAGGTCAATTTTTAATTGCCTCTTGAAAAATTGATTTTCCATATATTCTTTTATGAAAAATTCCTTTTAAAGATTGTTGTGTTATTTTAGGGGAGTTAGAGTAATTATATGTTCCAATATATATTTCAGAATATATATGTTCTAGAATATACTCAAAATTATCTAGATCTAGCTCTTCTTAGCTTACGTTTATGCTTTTCTTTTTTTAGTCTTTTACGTTGCCATTTCCAACGCATTTGACCTTTCTTTTTCCATCTTCTGCTTGATCTTTTCATAATTTGATGAAGATGAGTTTAGTTTAAAAAGGTTTTGGAGCTATCTCTTTGTTTTTACCCCGATTCTAGGACAATGAAGAGGTATTTCTAATGAGGAGAAATATTCTTACATCTTTTCATAATTTGGACCTAGACCAATCAAGACTTGAACTTTTTCTTTGACAAAACTTTTTAAGATGCGACAACAGTTTCCTTTATCTATTTCTCCTGCAATTAAGATTATTGATTCTTTGAATTGTAACTTTGTTTTGCAATAGTTTTAAAGAGATTTATATTATTTTTAGTTAAGAAATTATATATAAATATTGTCGCGATCTAATTGAGGTATTTTAAGATTGTCTTTTTTTGAAATAACTTTCGATTGTTTTCCCTGTTTTGTTTAATTTATTTGTTATATCCCATTTGTAATCTGCAAAATTTATTAGCACTACAAATCCTGCAACTCTAAGTAGTTTTTCTGTATCAAGATTTCCAAAAAACTCTTGCATATCTCCTGTTTGAGCTGTTAAAGCTATAGCATCTAAAGTAAAAGATGCTCCTACCCTATAAAGAGCTCCAAGGATGGATTTTCTTGCGAATCCATATAGTTTTTCTTGAGGTTTGGTTTCTTTTTCAAATTCTTTATATGTGTTATAAATTGGAATGTTGTTTTTTTCAGCATATGTTTTCAACTCAAGAGAATTTCCAATTATGACTGATTTTTCTTTAAGTGATGAGTGTAAATTTTTATTTTTCATATTTTTTTATGGATAGAAAAACTTTTAAATAGTGCCTTCCCCCTAGTGGTAAGTAAAATGTATGAAGATTTGTTAAGGGATTGTGGATTAACTCAAAACGAAAGTTTGGTCTATTTGGCTTTATTAAAGATTGGAAAGTCTAAAAGTGGGGAGATAGTTAAGGAAGCTAATATTTCTGGAGGAAAAATTTATGAGACTTTATATAAATTAGTTGATAAAGGATTAGTTAAATTTGTTTCTGAAAATAACATCAAATATTTTATGGCTAATGAACCTAGCACGCTTTTAGATTACTTAAGAGAAAAAGAAAGAGTATTGTGTAAAAAAGAAAAGGAATTATCTAAAATTTTACCTGAATTAAAGTTATTAAAGAAAAAAGATGAGAATTTAGAGATAGTTTTTCTTGTAAAAGGTCTTCGAGGAGTTTCTTCATTAGTTTATGAGTCATTAAAAAAAGCAAAGATAATAAAAATTATGGGGGTTAGATCTTCTAAAGAAACTAGATATAATAATTTTTGGAGAAATTGGCATAGAGAAAGAGTAAAATTAAAGAAAAAAGCTCAAATTTTATTTTCAGATAAAAATACAGATTATAGAGACTTTTTTAATAAATTAAAATACACCGAAATTAAAGAGTTTAAACATTTTACCCCTTCTGCAATAATGATTATTGATAATCAAACATTTATTTTTACTTATGAAGAGGATATTGTTTGTATCCATTCTATTTCTGAGAGTATCGCAAAATCCTTTTTAGGATTTTTTAATGGCCTTTGGGAAATTTAGTAACGAAAGGAAATTAATAAAAAGAAGGTTTTTTTATAAGTATAATGAAGAGAGAGGAATATTTTGTAAAGTCTTTTGAAGAAGATTTTATTTTGAAGACAATTAAGAATAAAAAGAAAGTAAAATTTCAATCTATAAGAAATATTCTATCCCAAAAGAGGATTAATCCCAATACTGTCAGCTTTGGTCGTAAAAGAAGATTGGCTTGCACATATTTGAATAAGAATTATTTAAAAACTTATCGTTCACAAGGGTTAATTTTCCAAACAAATGATTTGCCTAAACAAGTTTATCCTTTTGATTTGTTAATTTTAACTGACGCTAAAAAAATAATTGTTCAATATTTTAGAATAAAGGAGGATTTACATAAATATTATGGGCATAAATTAATTTCAGGCTTTGATAAATTTATGTTTAAATCCCCTAAAGAGATGCTCAAAAAAATAGCCTCTCCGAAAACGGCTTGGAAAAAGGCAAATTCTTTTAGAAAGAAAGTGGGGTATTCTGTTTTGCCAAAATCAAAATATAAATTAGTGGAGTATAATGAAGTTATTTTTAATAAATCAATTAAAATTAAACCTGTTGCAATATTTGGTTATCGTAAGATTGCAAAAGAGATAGCAAAGAAGTACGATTTGCCTTATTTTAGAACTGCAAAAGAATTTTATTTAAGATTTAAAAAATGAAAGACATTAATTTGTTATTTATAGGGAGGTTTCAACCTTTTCATTTGGGGCATTTGAAAATTATAAAAAAATATTCTAAAAAAGAATTTTTTATTAAGATAGGAGTGGGTTCTTCAGAAGAATCCCACAAAAAAGAAAATCCTTTTACTTTTGAAGAAAGAAAAAAGATGATTCAATTAGCTTTGAAAAAAGAAGGAATAAAAAATTATTCTATTTTTGCACTTCCTGATTTTAAAGGAGCAGATAATTCTTGGAGGAAAAATGTTAAAAAAGTAGTGGGCAATTTTAATTTTTTAATTACTGGAAATGTTTGGGTAAGGAGAATTTTTGAAGAGGGTGTTGTAGGAGTTTTTAGTTATAATGAAAATGAAATGAGGCATAATGGACTAGAAGGAAAAGAAATAAGAAAAGATCTTCTTAGAGGCAAAAGAAAAGGAATCCCTCTAGAGGTTTATAGATATTTAGTAAAGATTAAGGCTGTTGAAAGATTAAAAAATATTAATTAAATCTTTTATCGCGATTTAATTACCCCGATTCTAGGACAATGTTTGTTTATGGGACATTTAGAACACCAGGGAGATATTGGTTGGCAAAGATCTCTTCCAAATTGAACGAGAATTGCATTATAATCTAACCAATGTTTTTTTGGAATTACTTTATATAATTCAGGTTCTGTTTTTTCTGCTGTTTTTGTTTTTACAAATCCTAATCTGTTTGAAATTCTGTGCACATGAGTGTCTACTGGAATTACAGGTTTATTATATGCAAATGCTAATACAATGTTTGCTGTTTTAGGTCCAATACCTTTTATTGACATAAGTTCTTCTCTGGTTTTTGGGACTTTTGAATTAAATTTCTTAATTAATTCGTTTGAAACATGTTGAAGTGTTCTTGCTTTCTTTTTATAGTGTCCTGTTGAGAAGATGATCTTTTCTAATTTTTTAATTGGAAGTTTTGTGATTTTTTGAGGGGTGTCTGCTATTTTAAAAAGTTCTTTTGAAATTCTATTTGTTGTTTCATCTTTTGCTCTTAAAGAAAGGAGACATGAAATAAGAATTTTAAATGCATTTGGTTTCTTTCTCATTCGATTAAGAGTTGTTTTTTCTGTAGAATTGTATTTTTTTGAGAGAATTTTTATTATTTGAGAAATGTTTTTTTGAGATTTCATTTCAAATAACCCTAGTAAAAACAGGAACTTTATTTTGTTTTAATATTTCAACTGCTTTTTTTATTGATTTTTCTCCAAGAAATAAGGCAATTATTTTGTTTTTGTGTATTGAGTTTGAAATTATATGTGCTGTTTCTTCGGGTTCTGACATTGTTTGAGGAGTTAAAACAACAAGAATATTTTCATAATCTTTTTGTATTCTTTCTAATGCTTTTCTGTAGTCATTTGCTTTTGCAGTTCCTAAAATATCTATTAATTTATTTGGTTTAGATTTTGTTTGGTTTAATTTATCTATTAATAATGCTCCTGCTCCACCTGCATTTGTTATTATCAGTGTTCTTCTACCTTTTAATTTTGAATGGAAATTTTGTTTTGGTAACTTTAATGCTTGTGCAAGAGATTCTTTTAATTTTATTTTTGCTTGTGTAAATGCTCCTTTATAGATTTCAAAATTTGTTGCCAAACTTGCTGTATGGCTTATTGTTGCTTTTATTCCTTGTTGGGTTTTTCCCGCTTTAATAACAAGAATTTCTTTTTTTGAATTTTTACATGCTTCTATGAATCTTTTGCCTTGTTTTACTTTTTCAATATATAAGATTATTTTTTTTGTTGATCTGTCTTTATTAAAATATTCAATAAAATCTGCAAAATTTAAATCACTCATATTTCCTAAACTTACAAATCCTGAAAATCCAATATCCATATCTGCAATATAACTCCAAAGAGCCCCACTTTGACTTATAAAAGCAATATTTCCTTTTCTTGGAGTAATGTTTGAGAAAGTTGCATCTAAATTTAATTTAGGATTAAATATTCCAAAACAATTTGGTCCCAAAATATTTAATTTATATTTTTCTTTTAATTTTATTATTTTCTTTTCTAATTTAAAATTTTTAACTTCTGAAAATCCTGCAGAGATAATAATTATATTTTTTATTTGTTTTTTAGCACATTGTTTTAGAACTTTAGGTACGAATTTCGCAGGAATTGCAATTATTGCAAGATCTATTGATTTAGAATAATGTAAAACTGTTTTGTATGCTAATCTTTTACTAATTATTGGAATTTGATTATTTATTGGAATGACTTTTCCTTTGAATTTTTTTAATTTTTCCATTAAAATATTCCCTACTTTATTAGGGGTGCTTGAGGCACCTATAACTGCGATTGTTTTTGGATTAAGAAATTCTTTTATGTCTTTTTGTTTATTCATGTTATTCTTTCGAAAACTATATATAAATAGATTTTGTTCAATGTTTATGAAGTTAATGACTGAAAAAGAGGCAGAGAGATTTTTAGAAAAACAAAAATTTGAAATTGTTGAAGGGATATTTGTTAATTCTGTATTGGGTGTTAAAAAGGCTTTGAAAAAAATAGGGTTACCTTGTGTGCTGAAAGCTTCTGGATCAAAAATTATTCATAAACATGATATAGATGGAGTTAAAATGAATATTCAAACACTTTCAGAAGCAATTTATGAATTTAAAAATTTGAAGAGTATTAAAAGTGTTTCTGAAGTTTTAATTCAAAAGCCCTTTTCTGGAAAAGAATTTTTAATAGGAATTAAAAAAACACCTGAGTTTGAGCATGTTTTGGTTTTTGGTTCTGGTGGAACCAAAGTAGAAATAAAAAAAGATGTTGCTTTTAGAATTTGTCCTGTAGATAAAAAAGAAATTAAATCAATGATTAAGGAAACTAAAATTGGGAGAAGATTACCTAAGAAATCCAAAGAAATATTAGAGGATCATTTAATGGCTGTTTGTAAACTTACTCGGCTTTTTCCTAAAATTAGAGAATTAGATATGAATCCTTTTACAATTGCTAAGGCTCAAGGGAAAGTAGTTGATGCTAGGATTGTTTTTTAGAGAAGAATTTATTAGAGAATAGTCAATAAACTTTATAAGAATGTATTAGTTTTTCTAACTCATGAAATGGAGTTTATATAAAGGAGAGAAATTTTTGAAACCACTTTGCTTTTCTAATGGTAAAACTCAAGAAGATATTGTAAGAGAGGTTTTAGATGCTTTTGATAAAGAAGAGAATATTGTGTTTATTCATGGTATATGTGGTACAGGAAAGTGTCTGGATAAAGATTCTTTAATTTTTTGTAAACCCAAAGAAGAAAATTTCTATTCTTACTATAAAATTTCTGAATTAGAAGGCAAAGAAGGTAGTATTTTATCTTTAGATAAAAAAGGAAAGATTATACAGGCCCTTTTTAAGAATGTTAGAAAAACCGGAAGAAAAAAGATATATCGGATGATTACTCGAACTGGGAGAGACATAAATGCTTCTTTAAATCACCCTTTTTTGTCAATTACAAATAAAGGTTTAGAATGGATACCTTTGGAGAAGTTGGATAATAGTTCTTATATTTGTTTATCTAACAGAGTTAACATTGAAGAAAATTGTGATCTGGGGGATGATGAAATAAAGATTTTAGCACATTTAATTGCAGAAGGCAAATTAGGAGATAAAGTAGGTTCTCCTAAATATTATCAGTGCGCCTCTCAAAATCCAAAAATTAGACAAGATTATATTTTTGCATTAAAATCATTTTTTCCAGAAGGAGAAGTAAAAGAAAAAGATTCTGAGGTAACAATTAAATTTGGTTTAAGAGATACAACTAAAGGAACAACTAATAAATTAAGGCTTTTAATTAGAAAACATGGTTTGGATGGGAAAAAATCTAAAGACAAATTTGTGCCCAAAGCCATTTTTGGGTTAAATAAAGGTAAAGTGGCTTTGTTCTTAAGTAGGCTTTTTTCTGGAGATGGATGTATATATGAAAGAAAAAATCAAATTGTTGTTGAATATACATCTATTTCCAAAAGATTAATTCAAGATGTTTCTATTTTGTTGCATAGATTTGGGATTCATCATACAATATCTTTTAAGGGATTTAGAGATGTTAAAGAATATTCTTGGAGGATATCAATATCTAACCATAATAATCTAAAGAAATACATAAAAAAAATTGGATTTGTTGGAAGAAAACAAGACCTTGCTTTAAAATTGCTTGAGAAATTAAAGGACCATAAATTTACAAATATTGATAAGGTTCCTAGAAAAATTAGAGAATATCTTAAGGAAAGAGGTTATAGTTATCTCGAATTAGATAGGTTTCTTAATTATGATGAGATTATAGAAAATAGAAAGATAAAAAATTTTAAATCTATAAGAGCAGATAGAGAAATAAATACTCCTTATGTGTTTAATCAAAGCAAAATAGATTTTTTAAGGTTACACATAAGAAAAATAAATGAAAAGATAAAAGATCCAGTGCTTTCGTTTGTTTCTTCTGAAGATATAATATGGGATAAAATAAAATCTATCAATTATGAGAAAGAAGATGAAACATATGATTTAGAAGTTTCAGAAACTCATAACTTTATTTGTAATGGAATAATTACTCACAATTCTGCTATTGCCTTAAATATTGCAAAAGAGATGGGTAAAACCTCTATTGTAGTTCCTGGAAAGAATCTTCAAAACCAATATAAAAAAGATTATGCCTCGGAAAAACATTTGAAAAATAAATCTGGTGAGAAATTAAAAATTAGCATTATTACTGGAAGAAAAAACCATAAATGTAAATTCTTACAAGATAATTTAGATGCAATTCCTAAAATCAATAAAGAAGTTAATTTAAATCTTCATGATATTTTTGAAGGAAAGAGGGAAGAAGCAAAAAACTTAGCTGAAAAAGATTTTTCTGCAGATAATTTTCATCTTCCTTGTAAAATTGAAATTAAAGAAAAGAATTGGCAGAGAATAAAAGAGTATCTTAATCAAAATCCTAAAATTAATATTAATAATTTTGGAGAGATAAAAAATGTAAAACGACTTTCCATTGCCCCTGTTTGTCCTTATTGGAGTCCTGTTTTACCTGATTCTTATGATGCAAAAACTCTTGGAAAAGTAACTAAAAGAAGTTATCAAGGATTAAATGGAACAACTTATGTTTTTCACCAAAGAACTCCTGGATGCGGATTTTATGAACAATTTAATTATTATATTGATTCAGATGTTATTGTTTTTAATTCTATGAAATATAAATTAGAAACTGCATTAAATAGAAAGCCTTTAACAGAAGTTGAAATTATTGATGAATGTGATGAATTTTTAGATAGTTTTGCAAATCAAAGAGAAATAAACTTAGATAGATTGCAAAATGCTTTGATTCACGAGGTTACATTGGGAGGTGCTGATGACTATTTTTCTGAGGAGATTTTCACGTTAATTAAACATTTAAGAAAAAATCCAAGAATTGAACAAGCTTTGAAATCAAAGGAAGTAATTCCTTTAAGAGAAACAGGTTTGTATGATTTGTTAAAGATTTTTTTAAAAAAAGAATTTATTGAGAATATTGAAGATGAAAGCTATATCTTTGAAACTGTTGAAACTGCGCGTATGTTTGAAGATTTTTTAGATGAAAGTTATGTTAGCTTTTCTAAAGTTGATAATAATTTTATTGTGAATTTAGTAACAATTAATCTAGCTAAAAGATTAGAAGAACTTATTAATAAAAATAAGAGAATTGTTTTAATGTCTGGAACTTTGCATTCTGATAATGTATTGAGAACAATTTTTGGTTTAGATAAATTTAAGGTTGTAGATGCTGAAACAGAACATCAAGGAAGAATTGATATTGTAAAAACAGGTTTAGAAATGGATTGCAAGTATTCTAATTTTAGTTCTGGAAAATTTAATAGAGAAGATTATTTAAGGGCTTTAGATAAATGTTTAGATGTTGCTAAAAAACCTACTTTAGTTCATGTTAATGCATTTAAGGATTTGCCAACATCTGAAGAAATTTCCGAATATAATTTAAATAATTTAATTAGTAAGGATGAAGTAAGAGATATGCAGAGAAAAGATGGTGAAGGTAAAATCCTTAGTGATTTTAAGAGTGGGAATATAGATCTTTTGTTTTCCACAAGAGATTCAAGAGGTGTTGATTTTCCTGGAGAAGAATGTAATTCTATTGTTTTTACTAAGTATCCTAATCCAGATATTCAAAATCCTTTTTGGAAAATATTGAATAAATCTAAGCCACAATATTATTGGAGTTTTTATAAAGATAAAGCTCGAAGAGAACTACTTCAAAAACTTTATAGGGGTTTGCGTTTTAAAGAAGATCATGTTTTTGTGTTAAGCCCAGATGTAAGGGTTTTAGATTTCTTTGATAAGATTGGAGTTTTTGAAAGTTAATTTGATTTAGCTTTTTCTTTTAGTTCAGCCCAATATTCATTTAATTCAATAGATGCTCTAAAATGACTCATTCCTTTTTTTCTATTATTCCAGTAATCAATCATTCCATTTACCGAATCAATTCTTCTTGCAACCTTTTTTAAATTTTTTAGGCAGGCTGATTTTGCTTGGTGAGTTTTAAATTTATCTTCTTTTAATTTGGTTTCCTCTTCTTTTTTCCAATCTAAAACTTCTTGCATTTCTTCTTTAGTTTCTTTAACTTTTTCTTTAATTTCTTCTTGAGTTAGAGGTCCGTCTCGTTTTGTGTGGTAGCTTTGCATAAAGAGTTTATGAATTTTAAGTTAATAAATGTTTTTTGAAAGAACGCCCCCCCGAATCAGAGAGCATCTGGACCGGATTGATGGGACTCTTTTTTGTGCCTTGATTTTGTATGATTTGTTGAGGGGGTAGACTTTTTAAGTATTGTCTAGATAGGAAGTATGGATTATGGTTTTTCTATTAATTACTAAGGGGTAACATAATAGAAAGATTTATAAATAGTGGAATTGTTGAAAAAACATGTTTAAAAGTAAATTTCCAGTAAAGTTAGCAAATGCATTTGTAGAAATTCCTGTAGAAACTCCTTTAATAGGGTTTTTAGGCGGAGAATATGGAAATGAGATAAATAATTCTATTAAAAAAGATTATAAAAATTTTCCTGCTTTACAAAGAGCAGATTATAAGGAAGATTTAATTAAAGGTTCAAATCTTTTTTATGTGGTTGCTGTTCAAGAAAAATTACCTTCTAATATGAGGGTTGCATCTCAAGGAGATGTGGAAAGAGCTTTAAAATGGCAGTCTTTAGATTTAAAAGAAATTTATGTAGATTCTTCATTAGTTTTAAGAACAGAAAGAGATCCAAATTCTTATTTAGCTAAAGATTTAATAAATCAAATTAAAAAAAGAGATCCAAAAGCAAAGATGCCTGTTATGATCCCTCTTTTTGGATTAGGTTTGGTTGAAGATTCAAATTCGAAGCATGGTTTAAGTTTTGAATTAAAAGAAGATGCAAAACTTATTTATGCACCAATTTTAAATAAAGAAAGTGGGAATTTTTCTTTAGAGGATGTTAATTTAAAAACAGGTCTTCCAAAAAAGTTAGGGGAAGGAAATAGGAGGTTATATACTAGAAAAGATGGACTGTCTAGGGTTTGTTTGGATGGAGGTTCTGACGTGGGTTCTGATAGTGATAATTTGCAGTATTCTGACTCTGATGGTCGGGTGGTGGTTGTGGATGCCGTAGGCGTCGCGCCTGAAATTTTGGAATCTTATTATACTAAATTAGAAAAAAATAAAAGATTTAGAAATAGAAAAAATAAATAAAAAGTATCAAAAAGCAGAAAAGATACTAAAATCAAAATAAAATGACAAAATTAAAAGAATTTACAGATTTTAATGCTCCAAAATATAAAGCAGAGA
>CAZQKH010000014.1:0-3291 GCA_964593105.1 Candidatus Woesearchaeota archaeon
ATAATCTAACTCCCTGTGTAAATACCATAAACTACTCATTGCTCGGCGTGGGCGTTTTTCCCTCCTTTTTTATCAATCAAAAACCTATTTAAACACTAATCTTCTATTAATATTACTTAACTTCGGTTAAGGTTATCTGACTTCGGTTAGGTAAGGAAGGATGAAGATTTCGGTTTGATTCCTTCCATTTATTTTTAAGAATTTATCCAACGCCCACCTTTTTTAACAAAAAGTTCTTTTCCCGGCGTGATAGAAATTGTTAAAAATGATTGTTTCTTTAATAGTTTATGAAAAATTGGTCTGTTTGGATATGGATTGGAGTATTTATTATCATGATTATAATTTCTATGACTATAGGGGCACTCTTTGATAAATCTGATTGGATTTTTTTAGTTATTATCATTGGTTTTCTAATTCTTGGCAATAAATTAGATAAAATTCTCAAACTACTTGAAAAGAAGAATTTAAAGAAAAAATGAAAAATCAAAAAAAGAAGTTTCCTTATTGGATAATTTTTGTTGTAATATTCTTAATTTGGGTTCTTTGGCCAACAACATATGTAGAAGATGATTTTTCTACTCCTGAAGAAGATTTAACAATTCAACCGCAAGAACAAGAAGATTTTACAGATTTAATTTTTTATGACTCGGATACAAATTGTAGTTTAAGTGGAATATTAGTTTGGGGTAACTTTACTGCTACAGTTGTTGAAGGAAAATATCGTTTATATAAAAAAGATTATAGGTCTGTTGATACTATGGATGTTATTCTTTATGGAGATACAGATGTTTGCTTTGGAAAAAATTCTAATCTGCCTTTTTACCTAGAATGGGAATCAGATTATATTTTAGAATATTCTGAATATACCTTTGAAGCTATTTTTAACCCTCGTTCTCCAGAGCATCCTCAAGCTATGCAAGGTTTCATAAGACCTTATGAAGTTCAAGAAAGATTAAATGAAGTAAATTTTAATGAAGATAATTCTCAATTGGAAAATATAAGTCAAATTTTTGGTAGGACCTATATGAATTATATTTCTGATAGTGCAAGATTTGGTAAAGCGGATTACTGGCAAACCCCTTCAGATTTTATAAAAAGTAAGGGTGGGGATTGTGAAGATTGGGCAATTTACACAGTTTCATTATTAAGAGCTTATGACCCTAATTTAAATTGTTATGCGGCTTTATGGTATTCACATATGAATGTTCTCTGTCAAATAGACAATAAATTTATTATTTTGGATCAAGACAAAGTAAGGAAGAATTTAGTTTTAGATGAAGATTTGATTTTACAAGACAATCAAATAAAAGCAAGAAGTTGGAGAAATGATTACTTTAAAGAATATGGGATAGAACCTGATGAAAGAATTTTATATTATTTGTTTAATGAAAAAGAATTTATTGAATTTGAAAATGGTCAAGAAGATTTTATTGAATGGGTTTTAGAAAGAGGGGAAATTATAGAATAGAAAATCAAAAACTCCTTGAAAAGATTAAACTCCTCCCTAGTCTCCCGGCGTGATAGAAATAATTAAAAATTAAGTTTTCTTCTATTGAATATGAAAAAGAATAATTTAGAAATTATTTGGCTTAAACATTGCATTAAAGATTTTAAAAATTTAAATGAAGAGGAATTTATAAGGGTTGATTCTAAATTAAAAGAAATGTTGCCAAACTTAATACAAAATACTTCTCAAGTTAAAGGGACTAAACTTAGGAGATTAAGAATCGGTACAAAAAGATTATTTCTAAAAATTATTGAGAATAAAATTTATTGTGTAGGGTATAAAATAAGAGGCAACGCATATAACAAAAAACAACTACAAGAAATGGACAAATTAATAAAAAAAGTAATGGCGGGGCAGGGTTTATAAATGGTTAAACCATAGTATATTTATATAAATGGAAAATCAAACGATGATCAAAATTGAAAGAGATACTGTTGAGATATTAAAGAAATTGAGGATTGTAGAGAGAGAAAGTTACAATGAAGTTATAAAAAGAATTCTAGAAGACTATTTAGAAAATCACTTGGAGTTAAGTGAAGAAATGAAAGAAAGGGTTAAAGCTCTTGAAAATATTAAGAAAGAGGATTTACTTTCTAATGATAAAGCTCTTGAGTATCTCAGAAAAATTAAAGAATAATTCTAACTCCCAGTGTAAATGCAGGAAACTACGCATATCTCGGCGTGGGCGTATTACCCCTTAAAACTTATTATTAAAAAGTAAAGGGTAAGATTTATAAAGTAATACTTCTTAGAATTGTTATGGTTTACATATATAAGAAAATAATTGGGAAAAAACCCTACTACTACTTGAGAGCATCTATTAAGAAAGGAAAAAAAATAGTAGTAAAAGATTTAGCATATTTGGGTAGTTCTCTAGAAGACGTTAGGAAAAATTTAGATAAGCTTACTAAATATAAAGAGGATATAAGAAAAGCTTACAAAACAATCAATAATTACCTTAAATCTAATTACTATTTAGAAAAAGCCAAGGAGTTAAAAGGAAAAAAAGATGAGTTTTTAGATGAAAAGTTAATAGAAGTAGAAGCTTGCAGATATCATTACATTAATAATTTTTTAAAACATAATAAATTAACTATAAAAGATATTTTCCAATATTTCTTGATAGAGTTTGCTTATAATACTACTTCAATTGAAGGAAACACCATAACATTAAAAGAAGCAAGAAATTTGTTAGGAGAAGGTTTAACTCCAAAAGATAAAACTTTAAGAGAAATATATGATTTAAAAAATACAGAAAAAGTCTTCTTTGAAATCTTAGAATTGAATAAAGATATTGATAAAGATTTTATTATTAATGTTCATAAAAAATTAATGGAAAATGTTGATAGTAGAATAGGGTTTAGAACTACAGATATTAGAGTTGTAAGGTCTAGATTTAAAGCAAGTCCTGGAAAATATGTGTTAACAGATATGAATTTACTTTTAGAATGGTCTAAAAAAAATAAGAAAAAACTTCATCCTTTGGTTTTTGCAGCAATATTTCATCATAAATTTGAGAAAATTCATCCTTTTTCTGATGGAAATGGGAGAACAGGGAGAATGTTATTAAATTATATTTTAATTAGAGATAATTACCCTCCGTTAATTATTAGAAAAAAATTTAGAAAGGAATATCTTGATTCTTTAGGTATTGCAGACAAAAGTTCCTCCATAAGCATAAAAAAACAAGACTATAGTAATTTAGTTCAATATGTTGCAGATGAACTGATTACTAATTATTGGGGTATATTTTTAATATAACTTCAGTCACCCCATTGTAGTCG
>CAZQKH010000014.1:3391-16191 GCA_964593105.1 Candidatus Woesearchaeota archaeon
TTCGACGTGTACGTATCTTTTATGTACTACACAATCAAAAGGTTTAAATAAGAGTAGTACATAACCTATTTATGGTAACTGAAAAGAAAATTAATGTAAATGGAAAAGAATACTGGATTCTTATTCACTCTGTGAGAAAAGGGAAAAAGGTAATTCAAAAGAAAAAATATATTGGGAAATATCTTCCTCCTAAAAAAAGATTAGATCAATTAAAAAAAGAATTTTTAAGAGAACTTTCTGGAGAGAAATATAAATATCTTTCAAAAGAAGATTTAGAGAAAATTGAAGATAAAAAAAGTAAATATGGGCAAGAATTAAGAAAGCTAAGTAAAATAGAAAAAGAAAAGAAATTAAATGAATTTGGTATAAGATACACTTATGATAGCAGTAAACTTTCTGGATTGAATGTTACTTTAAGACAAACTTTTTTAATCTTAAAAGAAGGAATAATGCCTAAAGATTTTAAGAATTTAAAAATAGCTAAAGAACTTGAAAATCATGAAAAAGGTTTTATAGCAATAACAAAATATAAAGGAAAATTTGATATTAAATTTATTAAAAAATTACACTCTGTTCTTTTTTCTGGGATTGATGATCATATTGCAGGGAAATTAAGAAATGAATTAAAAAGAAATGTAAAAATAGCAGGAACTTCTTATGTTCCCCCAAAATACCAAGAACTAAAAAAAGAATTAGATAATTTCTTTAAATGGTATAAAACAAATAATAGAAAGTTACATCCTTTAGAATTAGCTTCTTTAATTCATTTAAAATTAATTTCAATTCAACCTTTTGTTGATGGAAATAGTAGAGTATCTCGGTTATTAATGAATTGGGTTTTATGGAAAAAATTATATCCTTTAATAGATATTTCAATAGAGGATTTGGAAAATTATTATGATGTTCTTGACAAATATCAAATTGAGAAAAATGAAAAACCTTTTGTAAATTATATTAAAAAAAGATATTTAATTGAAAATGGTAATTAATAGGTTGCCACATCTTAGAACTTGTAGTCACCTGAATTCTGCACCCATAGATATACTAAAAGGGTAGACTGGTTGATGTTATAGTATTTTGTTAAATATTCATCGTTGGGGCTAATAAGCTAAGATTAGTTATGAATAATGCAGATGCCTCCACTTTGGATTCATAATAAAAAAATTTATAAACTTATTTAAGTAAAGTTTACTTATTGATTTAAACTTGACACAAAATAAAATGCAAAAAGAAAAAAGATTTTATGATAAAAAATTAGAATTAGATGAATCAAAACAAGAAAATCGAGAAGGGAAATTAAAACAAAAGAAAACAAAAGAAGAGCAATATTTGGAACAATTACAAAGATTGCAAGCAGAATTTGATAATTATAGAAAAAGAACAGAAAAAGAAAAACAAGAAATTTTAAAAAGTGCAAACAAGGATTTAATTATTAAATTATTAAATATATTGGATAACTTTGAATTAGCTTTGAAACATACAAATAATGAAGGGATAAAAATGATTTATTCAGAATTATATTCTATTTTAGAAAAACAAGGGTTAATATCAATAAAAGCACAAGGAAAATTTAATCCAGAATTGCATGAAGTTTTAATTCAAGAAGAGGGAAAGAAAGACGGAATAATTCTTGAGGAACTCCAAAAGGGGTATACATTAAATGATAAACTTATAAGGGCTTCTAAAGTTAAGATAAGTAAAGTAAAGGAAAGAAAAAATGACTAAAATTATCGGGATTGATTTGGGAACAACTTTTTCTGCAGTAAGTGCCTTGGAAGGAGGAAAACCAAAAATTATCCCAAATTCTGAAGGAAATAATATCACTCCAAGCGTGGTATTTATTAAAGAAGATGAAATTCTTGTGGGGGAAATAGCAAGAAGACAAGCTATTGCTAACCCAAAAAATACAATTAGAAGTGTAAAAAGATTAATGGGCTCAAAAGAAAAAATAACTATTGGTAAAAAAGATTACAGCCCAGAACAAATCTCCGCAATTATTTTGCAAAAATTAAAAAGAGACGCAGAAGCTTATTTAGGTTCAGAAGTAAAAGATGCAGTTATAACTGTTCCTGCTTATTTTGAAGATGCACAAAGACAAGCAGCAAAGGATGCGGGAAAAATTGCAGGATTAAATGTTTTAAGAATTGTAAATGAACCCACAGCTGCTGCTTTGGCTTATGGATTAGATAAAAAAGAAAATCATACAATTTTAGTTTTTGATTTTGGCGGAGGAACATTTGATGTATCTATTTTAGAATTAGGAGATGGAATATTTGAAGTTAAAGCAACATCTGGAAATAATCATCTTGGAGGGGATGATCTCGATGATAAAATTATTGAATACTTAATTAAAGAATTTAAAAAAGAAAATGGAATTGATTTAAATAAAGATATTATAGCGTTACAACGACTTAAAGATTCTGCTGAGAAAGCAAAGATTGAATTGAGTTCTTCAAAACAATCAGAAATAAACATTCCATATTTAACTGCAGATAGTACCGGTCCAAAACATTTGAATATTAAATTAACAAGATCAAAATTTGAAGAAATTTGTGGACCGATTTTTGAAAAATTAAAATTCCCTACAAAACAAGCATTAAAAGATGCTAAAGTTGATAAAATTGATAAAGTAATTTTAGTTGGTGGAAGCACAAGGATACCTAAAGTTCAAGAAATTGTTAAAAAAATTACTGGGTTAGAACCAGATAAATCTGTTCATCCTGATGAAGCTGTTTCTTTAGGAGCAGCAATTCAAGCAGGGATTCTTGGAGGAGAAATAAAAGATGTTTTATTATTAGATGTGACTCCTTTAACTTTAGGAATTGAAACTCTTGGGGGGATAAGAACACCTTTAATTGAGAAAAATACAACAATTCCTACAAAAAAAAGTCAAATATTTTCTACTGCTGCAGATAATCAACCGGCAGTCACAATTAATGTCTTACAAGGTGAAAGGGAAATTGCTGCAGATGATAAATCTTTAGGAAGATTTGATTTAATTGGAATACCTCCTGCCCCAAGAGGGATTCCGCAAATAGAAGTTACATTTGATATTGATGCTAATGGAATTGTAAATGTTTTTGCTAAAGATTTAGGAACAGAAAAAGAGCAAAAAATTACAGTCACTGGAGGTTCTGGATTAGATAAAGGAGAAATAGAAAAAATGATAAAAGAATCAGAAAAATATAAAGAAGAAGATAAAAAGAAAAAAGAAAAAATAGAAATTAAGAATAATGCAGAAAACAATATTTATTCTACTGAAAAATTATTAAAAGAATACAAAGAAAAAATTGACAAAGAAACAAAAGAAAAATTAGAAAAAGAATTAGAAAATTTAAAAGAATTTATTAAAGGGGAAGATAGTGAAAAGATAAAAGAAAAATCAGAGCAATTACAAAAAGATATACAAGAAATTGGAACAAAAATGTACCAAAAAGTTGCAGAAGAACAAGCAAAAAAACAAGGAAAGGAAAAATCAAAAGAAGAGCCTGTTGATGCAGAGGTTATTGACGAAGGAAAGGAAAAATAATTTCTTTGAAAAGATTTAAAAGTATTTTCTTAATTTATAAAACATGGTAAACAAAGATTATTATAAAATTTTGGGAGTAAGTAAGAGTAGTACAAGTGAAGAAATTAAAAAAGTATATAAAAAATTAGCATTAAAATATCATCCAGATAGAGCTTCAAAAGAAAAGAAAAAAGAATATGAAGAAAAATTTAAAGAAATAAGTGAAGCTTATTCTGTTTTAAATGATAATTCAAAAAGAAAGAATTATGATACTTTTGGTCAAAATGAATTCGGTAAAAATTATAATCAGGAAGATATTTTTAGAAGTTCAGATTTTTCAAGCATTCTTAAAGATTTATTTGGAAGTAGTTCTTTTGGGGGCTCAGAATTCGGAGAGGGTCTTTATGATAAAAAATATGCTGAAAGAGGAAGAGATTTAGAATATGAATTAAGTATAACTCTTGAAGAAGCTGTATTTGGATGTGAAAAAGAAATTGAAATTATAAAATCTGTTTTATGTAATAAGTGTGGGGGAACAGGAGCAGAAAATAAAAAATTTGAAAAATGTGATAAGTGTGGGGGAACAGGAAGAATTGTTATTAATAGAAGAACTCCTTTTGGAATATTTCATCAAGAAGCTTTGTGTAATAAATGTGAAGGGGTTGGAAAAATTCCAAAACAAAAATGTAAAATATGTAATGGAAAAGGAGTTGTCAATAAAAAAGTAAAGATAAAGATAAAAATACCGGTAGGAATTGAAAGTAATCAAATGTTAAAAGTTACAGGAAAAGGAGAAGTTATTAAAAATGGAAAACCAGGGGATTTATTTATTGTTATCCAAGTTAAACCCCAAAAGATTTTTAGCCGACAAGGAAAGGATATTTATTCAAATTTATCAATAACTTTTTCTCAAGCAGCATTAGGAGATGAGGTAAAAGTTCCAACAATGTATCAAGATATTATGATAAAAATTCCAATGGGCATAGAATCTGGAACTATCTTAAGATTAAAAGGAAAAGGGGTTAGTGATCTTAGAAGTTACAGCAAAGGAGATCAATTTATTAAAATTAAAATTAAAACTCCGAAGAAATTAAGTAAAAAACAAAAAGAGATTTTTAAAGAATTAGAAAAATTAGAAAAATAAAAGTTAAATGCAAGGGTTAAGGAAGTTTATAGAATGAATTACAAGTTATGTTTTAAGCTTAGATTCTATAGAGAAACAAATTCACAGCTCTTTTGAGTTAATTTATGACAAATCTTTACAAATTGATTAATAAAAATAAATAAACCCCCTAGTCTCCCGGCGTGGACTTTATCACAATAATTCTTATAAATATTTTATATTTATTCAATAACTTCTATTTTACCATAATCTTTAAAGGGTATTTCTGGTCGATAGAAATGCATCCAGTCTTTTGAATTTTTCCAGTCTCCTCCCCACTTCCATCCTTCTTCTTTAAATATTTTTACTAAGTCTGAATTAGCATGGAGGGTTCCTCTTTTACTTGGATTATAAGGATGATTTGGAGAATTCAGTTTATATTTGCCTACCCATGGATTTAATATAGGATTTATATCAATAGCTGTTCCAAAAGAATGATCTGAAATCTCTTTACTATTTTTCACAAATCGCCAATCAAATGCTCCGCAATTATTATGTTTTGAAGAGGAATTCCCTTTGAACATACTAATTGGTAAAACGCTTGTTATAGGAAAATCAGTTTCTGAAAGAACTCTCTTGAAAATTCTTTTAATAGAAGATGCTAAATCTTTATGGATTTCAATTTGTCCATGATATATTTGATTGTCAAAACCTTTGTAATCAACATTAATTAAAACTATGTTTTTAATAATTTCCTGAGGTACATTTTTTCTTTTAAGAGAATTCAAAAATTGATCTTGAGTTAAAAGAACGGGTTGGATGATTGGTAGTTCATAGAATAAAGGAATTTTTAGTAAATCATTTATGTTGTGAGAAGGCCATAGGTTTAGAACCGTGTTATCGGTTGTTTGTATTTCCTTTGTTTTTGAATCTTCGATTGAAAATTTTTTAAGCCAGGTGTTTATTTTATTCATAATTTTATTAAGTGTATGAATATATAATAAAGTTTTCTATTATATTTCATATTTATACGGAATGTCTAATTTAATTCCCTCCGCTTTTCTGGCGTGAATGTGTTTCTTAAGACTAATTAGGGTGACCACAAAATTAGAAATATTTATAAACGTGGGCACCTTCAATAAATTATGTACATTGAAAAAAGAAAATCTGGAAAAAATACAAAATATTATTTAGTCCATTCTTACAGAGAAAAAGGAAAAGTAGAAAAAATAAGAAAATACTTGGGAATAAACCTTTCAGCAGAAAAATTAAATAAGAGGGGTGAAGAAGTAAAGAAAATAATTTTAAAATTGTTAGAAGAAATAAACACCCATTTATTCTTTTTTACATTAACAAAAAAACAATTAAAGACCTTAAATAATTACGATAAAAAAATAAATATTATTCATTTAAGCAAAAAAGAATGGGAAACTTTTGTAAAAGATTTTATCTATAATACAAATGCTATTGAAGGTTCAACTGTAACTGAAGAAGAGGTTCTAGAAATCTTACATAAGAAAAAAGTTACAAATTTTGAAGAAATAGAAACTAAAGGTGTTGCAAAGGCAATAGAATATATAAGAAACACAAAAGAAGATTTGTCCTTAGATTTTTTATTAAAAATGCATAAATTTTGTTTTAAAGGTTCAAAACATTTCGCAGGAAAATTTAGAAATGTTGATGTTGTTGTGCAAAATTCTATGGGTCAAATCATTCATACAGGAGTTCCAAAAGGAAAATTAATGGAATATCTCAAATATTTTATTGAATGGTATAAAGAAAATCAAAAGAAATTTAAACCGCTTGTATTGGCAGCAATATTGCATAATCAATTTGAGCATATTCATCCTTTTCAAGATGGTAATGGAAGAGTTGGTAGATTGTTATTAAATTTTATTCTTTTGAAAAACAAATATCCCCCAATAAATATTATGGTTGAAGATAGGCAAGAGTATTATAAATCTTTGCAAGAATATTCTAAAAAAGATAATCTTAATTTGACTCTTAAATTTTTGATAAAGCAATATAAAAAGACACTTAAAGAGGTGACCACAAAAAAGAAGAAAAATTAGTGGAGGGCACCTAAAAAAGAAATTATAAGAAGTCTTACATATATTGTAAATCTAAAGATATTAAGATTATTCGTAAAGCTATGGAAACAGACATCTATGAATGTAATAAATGTGGAAAGCAACATGGTATTACAGATTCTAGGAAATATCTTCAATTAATAAAAGAAAAGATTGTATTTTAAAACGCGCCTATAGACATTACAAATTACTAGACAGGTTAGCGTTGGGCATTTTAGACTTCAATAGGGTTAAGTTTATAAATTTCTTTTTCCCACCAATTTTATCACATTAAGTGATTTTAAAAGGAGGTAAAAATGTATAAGAAAATTTTTAGTATTTTCATATTAGTATTAGTTGTTTCTATTGGTTTTGTATTGGCTGCACCAAATAATTCACAACAAGGAGATTCTACAAATGCAATTGCTGCAAGTCAACAAACCCAAGACCAAAATAGAGTTAGGGTTCAAGATGGAACCCACATGGGCGAAAGAGGACAAATGTTTAAAATACAAACTCAGGCAAATAATAGGATGAGGCTTGAAGTTGAAGGAATTTCTGCAGAATGTGATTGTGAAATGAAACAAGAAAAAGTTGATAATAAAACAAAATTATCTACAATACTTTCAAATGGAAAAAATGCAGAAATTAAGATCATGCCAAATACTGCTTCAGAAAAAGCTTTAGAAAAACTTAAGTTAAGTGTGTGCTCTGAAGAAAATGAGTGTAAAATAGAGCTTAAAGAAATTGGTTCTGGAAAACAAACAAAACTTGCTTATGAATTAAAAACTCAAAGACGAGCAAAAGTTTTTGGTTTATTTAAATCAAGGATGCAAATTCAAGCACAAGTAGATGCAGAAAATGGTGAAGTGATTAAGGTTAAGAAACCTTGGTGGTCTTTTTTAGCATCTGAACCAATAGAAGAAGCAATTTAACGTTATTTTTATCTTTTTATTTATTTTTGATTTCCCTTAGTTATGTCGGCGTGGATTTTATCACAATAATTCTTATAAATAAGGGATTTGTTTTGGAGTTATGAGTAATCTAAAAAAGATAATGATTGGAACAGAAGTATTGGTCTGGAACCATTTAGACGAGTTAAATGTGTGGTTTAAAGAACCAATGAAAGCTACGGAGACTGTTACAACTTCAGAAATTTTTCATAATGACTCAAGAGCTTGGATAGAGAACTATGCCGTATATTGCAAAGGTTATAACCGTCCAATTAATTTAAGTTTTGTGGAGGAAAAGAAAACTAATTAAACAATCCCTTCCTTAATAATTCAATAATAAAACAAATGTACTATTCTCTTTTTATTATCAGTATGTGTGTAATGAGTTAATTTTAAATATTGTATTTTCCTAATTAAAACATGAAAAAAGGTGTGGTAGTTATACTACTTTTAGGGGTACTATTAATTTCACCTTTAGTCTTAGCTCAGGAACAAGCCCAAACCTATTCTAGTTTTGATAGACTTATTGACAATGTTAAAATGGTTTTTACTTCAGGGGATAATGAAGTTAGATTAGCATTAGAAATTAGAGAAAAAGAAGTAAATTCAGCAATAAATAATCTTCAAAATCAAGAAGAGGATAAGGCAATTCAAAATTTAGAAAGAGCAAAAGAAAGACTTCAAATTGTTCAGGAAAAAGTTTCTTTGGATACTTCAGAAGAAATTAAAACAAGTGTTGATAATGTTATAAACAAAGTAAATGAAGAAAAAAATCTTCCAGATGAATTTGATGAGTATCTTCTGGAGGAGGAGATGACACAATTAACTGCTGTGCTTACTGAAAAGACTTTTGAGTATTGTGAGGAACTTGCAAAAGAAGATTTTGCTTTGATGTTGAAGGATGAAGAGTGTAATCCTGAAACGGCTATTCCTGGACTTGAAAAAGATTTAGAAAAATTAGAAGACCTTCAATTAAAGATGTTTGTTCAATTGATGTTGGAGATTAGAAGTTGTGTTGATGACCCTGGGACTTGTAATTGTGAGGCTAATGTTGATGTTGAGCAAAAGGCAAAGTGTGAAAAGATGGTTGCTTTGGCGCTTAAGTGTGAATATAAAGATGATGAAAATGCTTGTGACGAATTGAAGACAATGGAACCAAAGAAAGGAGATAATTTTGCAGAAAGTTTTGTTCCTGATTATTTGATGAATTTATTTAGGGAGAAAGAGGGTGAGATGATTAGTTATGATATGGAACATTCAGAAGGAGTTCCTGAGGAGTGTTGGGATAATAATGATAAACCAGAATGTAAGCAATATGATTATTTAAAGGAGACAAAAGAGGATTGGGATGAATATGGGAATTTCATAGGAGAAAGACCTGAAAAACAAGCAACAATAATGACAATGCGAGAAGCAGTCCCACAATGTTTTGATGAGAATGATGTTTTCTTAGAAGAAAAATGTGGTAAGATTACAATGGTTGAGAATGAAGACGGCTTAATAAATTATATTATCGGGAATGAAATTAATGGTATTATTGGTAATTTTGAGAATAAGTCAAGACAATATGCACCTGGAACTTATGCTAATGGAACAATTAATATTAATGGAAGTGAAGGGCAAATGGATGGTGAAAATTGGACAGTAGATAAAGTTTGGGATATAAAACAAGAAATAAATCAAATTAAAAATCAAATTAAAAATATAACTTATGCTCCTGGAACAGGACCTGGAGGAGATTCAGGAGTTGTTATAGATGGAGATGGGCAAGATATTGTAACAGGCGATAGTAATGGGGATGATGGATTAGAACCAGAAGTAAAAATAGATTTTGGTTCTGAAGAAAATGGAGACAATAATGTAGTTGTTGAAGATGGCATGGAAGAAGATATTTCTAATGTTGTTGATAACAATGTAGTTTCTGATGGAAATTCTGGAGATACAAGTAATAATAATGTTGATGGAGGAGTAGATGATGGACCTGATGAATCTGGAGTAGTGGATGAGGATTAAAGATAAATAAGTTTTAATTAAACCCTTACTTTTAATAAACGTTATTTCACTTAGTTATATTGGCGTGTAAGAAGTTTTTTAATCAATCTTTGAAACCTAATTCTTTTGCTTTCTTTAGATTAACTTTTAACAAAAGATTATTTTCAATGAGCTTATTAGCAATTTTTCTTTCTGTTTCATCTAAATCTTCATATACTAAAACCTTTTTTATTTTCTCAATTAATTTATATTGTTGTTTGTTGAGAATAAATGTCTTTAATTTTAGTTTTGTAACTCCTCCAAATTCTTCTTTCCTATATCTTAAGTTAGGACTCTTAAAAACTACAAAATTTTTATTCATTTTTCATTAATGGATCTATTGCATTTAATTTCCCAAAATATCCTTTTGCTGATGCACGACATCCTCCCCTACAAATTGAAACATATGAACAATTCCTGCATTCATTTGGAACGAATTTCATTGCACGAATATCTAACAAAAAGGGATTGTTTTCCCATATTTTTTTAAAATTATCTGTTAAAATATTCCCTAATTTCTCCCCTAAACAAACACAGGGACGTAATTCTCCGTCTGGCCCAATAGTTATCTGATTTAATCCAACATCACAATAATTACCTATCATTTCAATGGTTTCTTTATTAATTTCAGGCAATAAACATAATGGAAATCCTCCGGAAAAACCTACACGAAGATTAAAATCTTTTTTTGCTTTTATTAATTGATTATAAACTTCTAAAAACATTTTTTTATTTATAACCAAATCTTTATCTTTTCCCATCTCTCCGGTTGCAGAAGGAGTCCCAACACTAAATGAACCAACACCCAAGGAGTGTAAAAATTTTGCCATATTGTACACTTCTTTGTATGTTTCCGGTAAAGCAACCATATTTATGTTGATTTCTTCAACCCCAAATACTTTTAATGCATTTTTTATTCCCTCAACACTTTTTTTAAATGATCCTGGAACTTTAGTTAATTTGTTGCTTACTTCTGCATTATGGTGATGTATTGATATTTGCATATCATTTAATCCTGCATTTTTTAGAGTTTTAGCTCTCTCTGGAGTCATCAAAATGGCATTTGTTATTAAAGTTATATACATTTTTGCTTCAGAGCACTTTTTAATTAATTCTTCTAACCAAGGTATTAAAAGGGGCTCTCCTCCAGAAAGGATAATATCAAAAATTTCATTTTCTATGATTTTATCTATAATCTTTAATTGTTTTTCTTTAGGTAAGCTAATAGAATCTTGTTTTGAACAAACTCCTTTCCAAACATTATAACAAAAGATGCATCTTTGATTGCACCCCGAAGTTAATTCAAATTGTGTCGAGAGAGGGGATTTTATCTTTAAATATTTACAATTAGGAAGATTTGTTTCTTGGTAAGCTTCTTTAAAATCTTTAACCTCAAGTAGTTTGGTGGTATTTGTTTCCATTTTTAATTAAGTCATCAAAAGATTTATTATAAATCTTCTGAAAAAGAGCATCTAAGCTTTCTTTTCTTAAGTTTTTAATAAGTTTTAATATCTTTTTTTCTCCGAATTCCAAGATTAAATATTCCACAAAAAGGGTAAAGATTTGATAACTTTTAAGAGTCATACTTTCAAATTTAACATTTAAATCTTGTTTTGTTAAAATTAACTTTTCTTTGTAATTAAATTTCTTTTTGTTATGTTGCAGGAATGTTGCTAAACCTTCTGAGAGCCATAAAGGATCATATTCCTCATCTCTTAATTCTTGGTAAAAGAGGTGATTAATTTCATGTATTAGAGCTTCTTTGAATTTCTCTTTTTTCCATTTGGTTTCTTTTTCAAATACTTCATAAGAAAAAATTACAATATTATCTTCTTTCGCAAAAGCAGAAACATAGCTAGGAGTTTTAGATCCCCAGATTTCATTAAATTCTTTTCTTGAATAAACTAGTTTAATATTAAAAAAAGGGATTTTTATCTTAAAAAAATCCTTATTTGAATTATAAGCATCAATTAAAGTTTCTTTTTGATAAGTGATTTTCTTATCTTTTGAAGAATAAATTAAATTGCAAAATTTTAGATTTAATTTTTTTTCCATAGTAGTTTCTAGTAGCTTTTCCTAATTTAAAAAGATTTAAGGTTATGCGGCCAAAAGTATTTCTAAGGCATTTTCAGCATCTTTTTCACAAATAATATCTGCTCCCTCTGGAGCTTTTCCTCCAAGACATGTCCTACAATTACATTGGCAACTTTTACATATAGAAAGGTTCCCATCAAGATAAGTTTTTGTCTCTGTGTCTACAGTCATACTTGCACTAAAAACATCGTACTTTTCTTCACTTATTCCATATTTTTCCATAATATAAAGTATATTTTCTAATTTAAATATTCTTCTATACTTCTCTTTTTTAAGAGATAATCCAAACTAATTTAACCCTTTCCAGTCATTTAGGCGTGTAAGAAGTTTTTTAAACTCCTAAAATTAATTATATCTTATTGGAGGAAAAAATAATGAAAGGAACAGTAAAGTTTTTTAATGGCGAAAAGGAATTTGGATTCATAGCTGGAGAAGATGGAAAAGAATATTTTGTGCATAAAACAGGCCTTGAAGAAGGTGTAACTATTGATAAAGATGATTCAGTTACATTTGAAGCAGAAAAAGGCGACAAAGGCATAAAAGCAGTTAAAGTTAAAAAATAAAAATAAATCTATTTAGGAGGAAAAATTCCCAAAGTTTCAAACTATGCTTTTGTTGGCGTGGGCTTAGAGTTATCTTAGCATTTTGATGGACGCGTTTTTTTAATTTTTCTTATCTTTCCATAAATATTGTCGACTACAAGGGCGTGACTAGAAAGGTTAAGAATTAATTTATTTAAGATAATTTTATAGGCAGTTTTTATTGTAGTGTGTTTTTAGCTCTATGTTTATTTATTGGAGCAATAGTTTGGTTAGGAACACTATTGTTAAAGTAAAACTTATATAGGCTATTTTCTTAAATGTTTTATGGTGAAGAAGAAAACTCCAAAAGTTTTGAAAGCATTAGATTTTAAGACAGCTTTTCATTATCCTTTTAATAGAGCAAAAGGTATGTGGAATATTTTGTGGCTTTTTCTTCCTATTTTTGGTTGGCTTGCTTTAGGAGGATATGGTGTTAGAATTATTCAAGAATTTACTAAAGGT
>CAZQKH010000015.1:0-5782 GCA_964593105.1 Candidatus Woesearchaeota archaeon
TTTGAATATGAATTTGCTTTTCTTAGTGCAGCCATTGTAAGGAAACCAAGTTTTCCTTGACATTCAACCTTCCTTTAAGCTAGTGCTCAAGGTTGATTGAAATCAAATACTTGTTACACTCCTATTTAATTTATTTATCTTCATTTTATTTCAACCTCAGTTGTAACTGCTTGACCAGGTAAACCTTTTTCAAAAATAGCTCTAACAACACCTTTATTTCCATGAGTGCCAGAAATTTTACCTTTAATGACTTTGTTTGCTGGAGATTTCCATTCAACTTCTTTTCCAATAAACTTACTAGCTTTTTCTTTATCATCAACACCTTGAATTTCAATTAACATGTGCTTTTCAGTAATAGTGTGTCTTCCTCTTCGAAATTGAATTACTTTTGCCTTTATCATTTTATTTATATAAATGACAACACGAAACAATAAAGTTTCAGTATTACCATATTCAATATCAAGAAAAGGTATTTATAAAGGTTTTGAGGCATTTACTCTAAAATAAAAATTCTTCTTCCCACAACCTGACCTGGTCGAAAATCATCAAAATAAGGTTCAATTAATTTTAACCCAGTATTTTTAGTTATTTCTTCAATATCACAAGCCAATCTTTTTTTATGAACATTAATTAAAGGAGAAGTAAAGACAATTCTTTTAGATATTTTTTTCTTTAGATTATTTAAAACATCTATCATAAGATTTTCAAATTCTTTAAGAGTTTTTTTAGCTGAGGTTTCTGAAGGAGATTTTTTTAGAATTTGCCCTAAATTTGGTTCTGTTACAATAGCATTTGCATTTGAAATAGCTACCTCTTTAGAATTTTTATTAAAAAGTTTATAATCTTCGTTATTAAATTTAAACCACTCTAGATTTTTATTTGCTCCTGTAATAGCATCTTTGTCCATATCAATTCCAATAACTTTTATTTTTTGTAAAAGAGCTTCTTGCAAAATAACCCCAATCCCACAAAAACAATCTACAAGAGTTTCATTTTCTTTAATCTGAGCCAAATTAATCATAATTTTTCCTAATCTTGGAGAAATAGCTAAAGATTGCCTTCTAACAGGTTTATCCATGTCTCGTTTTTCTATAGTTTTATAATCGCATTTTTGAATAAGTTTACCAAAGTAATCTTCAAAAACAAAATATTCTTCATCAGTTCTAGAAGAATTTTCTAAATGTTTAAACACAGCTTTTATTTTTTCTTGTTTAAATCTTTTTTTTAAATAATCTTTTACTAAATCATATTCTAGAGAAAAATTCCAGAGACTATAATTTAATTTATTTTTTTCTCCTAGATAAACTTCAATATCATCTAATTTATCTAAATCTTCTGAAAGAACTTGCCCAATTGCAATAGTTCCTCCAAGAAAATCAATAGTATTTTCTTTTAGTTTTTCTTTTAAATCTAATAAATATCCTTTTTCTTTAACCGAGCTTTCAATTATTTTATTTCCAATTTTTTCAAGATAATTTTTAATTTCTGCAATTGATAGTTCAATATTATTTCCAAGAATAAATAAATATTTCATGTTAAATCAAAATCTCAAAATTACCTAATTCTTTTTTAAGAACTTCAAAGATTTTTGGATCAATCTCAACAGTTTCCTTTGATTTTTGAGCTTGTATGGATTTTTCAACTTCTTCCATCGAAGAATTTTCTAATTTAGTTGTTACTTTCTTAACTGTTCCTGAATCAAATAAGAAAGTTTTATTATCACAACTTAAAAGTTCTACAGCTTTATCTTTTAATTTTAATCTCATTCTTCCTTTTTCCAATGAAACTAAATCACATCTTTGAGAAAATTCCACTAAGTTATTAATTAATATTTCAGCATCTTTTCTAGCTCTATCAATTCTTTGACTATCTGCCTTACCTTTCTTAAAATCCTCTCTTGCAGCAACAACATTCTTTAAAATTCTCAAATCTTGAGGGTTGAATTTTCCTTTTTTAACAAAATCTTTTTCAAAAACATTAATTGTTTCTTCTCTAGATTTCTTACCAACAACTGATTTTAATAATTCAAAAGTGTCTTTGTAAATTTGTTCAATTGTTTTTTCATTAAATTTCTTTTCAATGTCTACTCTTAATTCTTTTAATCTTTTAAGAAATTCTCCTGTTTGCTTTAATAATTTATCAATTTCTGTTCCAGAAATTTCTTTAATTTTCTCATGTTCATAATCTCTCCATGTTTTAACAACTTTTTCTAAAAAATCAACATATTTTTTTTCAATCATTTTATTGTCTAAAAATTCTTTTTTAAATTCTCTAACTAATTCTTTTTTAGCATTTGGAGGAGCACCACCATTTAACATAATCATTGCTTGAGCAGGAGTTGTAACCCCCCAAAAAATACTTGTAAATACTTCTGTAAGTAAAGTCTTTTTACTTCTTGGAATTACTTCATCTCCCATAGACATGAACATTTCAATAGCTTCTGGAGAAGGTTTTAATTTACCCATTTTCAAAAGAGCTTTCCAAGGCATAAAAGTTCCTCTATCATAAATTGGAACACCATCTCTAATAAAAGTAAACATTACTGGGTGAGCATCTTTAACTGCATCCCAAAATTCTGTTAATAAATAAATTTGAGGTTCTAATTTGTTTTGAACACCTGCTAATGAAGAAGCTTCAACAACATATTTGTAAATTATGCTTCTAAGTCTTTCTCTTAATTCTAATCGAGGCATCCTTTTTACATCAGTATCATTAATAATAACAAAAACATCAACATCAGAAGTCTTTACAGCATCTCCTCTTACTAAACTTCCACCAAGAACATAAGACACAACATATTTCTCAAATTTTTGTAAAACCAATGATTTGTGAATTTCTGCAACTCTTAAAGCACCTAAAATCCCTTTATCATATAAAGGAAATGACATAAAAATTCCTCCAGTTAATTCAAATTTTTGATCAGTACATATTTCCCAGATTTCAGAGACATTTCTTATGTGTAACCATACGTTTTCTTTTGTTTTTTCAATCTCCTTTATAATTTCTTTTTTAATTTTTTCAATTTCTTTTTCTTTTTCATCTGGAATAATAATATTTAGATGAACATGTTTTTCAGATTCTTTTGGAATTTCTTCTTCTTCAATAAAGAATTTAATTGCTTGAGGAGGTAAAACACTTATTGCTTGAACAAATTTATATTTTTTTATAATGAAATTCTTTAGTTTTTCAAGTTCTTTTTTTGTTTTTTCAAATTGTTTTTTAGCTTTTGCAGCATCTGGTTGAATATTCGGTTTATTATAATCATTATTAGTATCCATTCCAGGGATATTATCAGAATTTACATTATTCATACTCTGAGAATAAAATTGAGATTTATAAAACTTGCTACTCTAAAAGAAAGACAAAATAGATTTAATTATAGGAAGAAATAGTCTTTAGTTATACCTTTTTTGGTCATCTCTTTGGAAAAGAATTTTTCTTTAAACATGTTATTGTCTTTTTCATATTAAATAAAAAACATTAGGCAACCAGAAGATCACCTGGGATTATGTTAATATAATCAATAATTAAGGGCTTATAAATTTTGTCTTTTTTAAAAATATATCTTCTCTAGAATTGATACATTCTTCCAGATCTACTTGGCGAAGATGTAATTCCTTTTTTGGAAACCTGCGATTTTCTCGGTGTAAATAATATTATGGTAAACCTAAAATAAGAGGTAATAATAAATAGGTTTTCACGCTGGTCATTAAATTTTTTGTTAAAAAAAGGCAAGAGTGAAGTTAATTATGAGACCATTACTTGATTGAATAATTTATTGGAGAAGATTTAAGATTAAAAAGTAAACTTTTTTTCTGGGTCTCCTGCGAACAGATTTAACTTGAAAGGTATTTCGTGATAATCCATTTTTTCTTTAAATCTTTTTCCAAAAAATAAGGCTTCTTCTAACATCATATTAAAATAGGGTTCATCTTTCCAAAGATATCTATCCCAAAGAATGTTTATTGAGTTTTTCTCAAAATTAATTTTTGGATATTTTTTGCTTTGTTTTGGAAAATGTCCCTCTAGAAATTCTTCTCCCCCTTGAAAGTCAATTATAGTTCTAATTTTTGGAATATTATTATATTCAATCATATTTTCTTTCTGCCATAACTCTTCATGTAATTCTAAAATATTTTCTTTTTTTAATTTAGATAAAAAATAATCAACTGTTAAGTCAGTTACTCCTTGATTGATTATTCTATACATTGGCAATCTTTTTCTTTTTATATATTGAATAAAATTATCTCTATTAAAAAGATATTCTATGGGAGTTATTTCTGCATTCCCCCTAATAGTTTTATGTAATCGAGTATTTTTTGTATTAAAACTATTTTCATATAATATGCTATTTGCTACTTCAAAAGATTCTTTTTCAGTTAAGATTTCTTCTTCTATATTTCTTACCATACAAAGAATATCATTAATTAATACTTAATTTTTATAGCGAACATGTTCCCCTTGGGATTAATCAAATTTAGGAAAAATATCTGGAATTAGTTTAGATTCTGCAACCTGCAAATGTTTTGAATATGTTGATAAATTTATTTTCATTAATTTAGCTAATTTTCTAAGGGAAGTTTGTCTAGGCACCTTATAATACCCTTCTTTTATGGCTAAATCTATTGATATTTTTTGTTTATCTGTTAAATTTGGTAAAATTTTTGGAAAGAATATATTTTTTGCTGTTGATTTTTTTATTTTTAATAATTCAAATTCTTCGCTTATTTTTTCTAAATCATTTATAAATTTATTCAAATTTTCGCGGTTAAATGAACCAACTTCCCAATATTCATATCCTTTCTTATTTATTGTAACTGTTGAAGCTAAAAAGATGTTTTTATTATATTTTTTAATGGGGGTGTTTGGTTTATTTTCTGAAATATAAATAGTATTATTCTTATGTTCCATATGCAAAATATTTTTATCTTTTTTTAAATCTATTATGAATTTTTTAATTTGTCTTTCTTCTCCAAATAGTTGGTGAACAGAATTGGATATTTTTATTTTTCCTTTACTGTATGTGCCAAGTTCATTTGCTGTTGCTTCAATTTTAAATTTTTTACACCTATTACCTATTAAGCAATCATGTTTCATTTTTATTTTTGCAATCCACATAAAAGAAAAAGGAAAAGATTGTTTAAAATTATATTTATTTTAAACATTTTTGGAAAACTTCTAAAAAATAATATTCCATTTTAACATTGTACCATAATTAAATAAATATGAATGGGCCCAGGAAGAATCGAACTTCCGATCTTCTCGGTGTAAACGAGACATCATAACCACTAGACTATGGGCCCATATAAAAGGATTAACAGTATTTGGTTAAAAAGGTTTTTGTTTTTAATTTTTAGACCATTTTAGAAAATCCAAACTTATTTTAGAATCTTGGATTTCTTTTTTTACTATATCCTTTCCATCCACAATAATTCTCTCTAAAATTTTTCTTTTTTCTTTTCCTCTAGGACCTGTTTTTCCAATTTTTGTAATATTTATATTTGCAAGACTCCCGTGCTTTTCAAAATATTCTTGAATATTTTCTTCAGTTGTCTTAATATTCTTTCTATCTTTTTTATAGGCCATATATTTTTGGTTTGAGGCATTTTGGGCCATCACTTCAAAGTATGCTTGAGATAGTTCCGCATTAGTATATCTTTCATCTCCCATTGAATCCTTTAATAAGTTGAATTTATAAAGCTTTAGAAGAACTACAAAAAAGGGGTTATGCGCGGTCCGGGAATCGAACCCGGCTCACATCGTTGGCAACGACATATTCTAC
>CAZQKH010000015.1:5882-13227 GCA_964593105.1 Candidatus Woesearchaeota archaeon
ATGCGCGGTCCGGGAATCGAACCCGGCTCACATCGTTGGCAACGACATATTCTACCAATAAACTAACCACGCAAGTATATTATATATAATAGCTAGGGTTTTAAAAGATTTTCATATTTATTCAGAATCAGCTTTTTCAAATTTGTTATCAATAGCCTTTCTTATAATTTTTTTTGTTTCTGGATTTATAATGTTTCCAGATTTATCTTCTACATATCTTATAAATTTTTCTTCCTTTGTTTTCATGTCTATAATAAAACATCCTATAGGTATACTATTTTCCTCATTTAAAACAGGGGTTTGACGTTTTATTTTTTTTTGATATCTTTCAGTATTGTTATAGGCATCATAACCAATAAATTTCTCCATTCTTCTTCTAGCAGCAAATTGATTAACCATACTCGTAAAATAAAAAACAAATATTTAAACTTACTTGTGCTTAAGTGAATATGATATATGACTGCCATTCCCACTTAGATTATTATCCACCTAAGAAAATAGAGAAAGTTATTAAAAATGCTAAAAAAAGCAAAGTAAAGATTATAATTGCAAATTCCCTTAATTTAAATTCTCTAAAGAAGATATTTGAGATATCTAAGAAATATTCTATGGTTAAAATTGCAGCAGGACTTTATCCAGAAGAGGACTTAACATTAAAAAAATACAATGAATTTGAAGAATTTGTACTAAGGCACAAAAAAGATATTATCGCAATTGGAGAAATTGGATTAGATTCAACTGAGAAACTTAATATGAAGACCCAAGAGATAATTTTTAGAAAACAACTTAATCTTACAAGAAAATTAAAATTACCTGTTATTATACATTCAAGAAAAGCAGAACAAAGAGTTTTAGAGATTTTACAAGAATATCCTAAGTTAACAAAAATAATGCATTGTTTCTGTGGAAAATTAAAATTAATTAATAAGGTAGATAAGAATACTTATTTCTCAATTCCAACAAATGTTGTGAGATCTGAGCAATTTCAAAAGATGTTAACTGTGATTCCTAAAAGTAGAATTTTAACAGAAACAGATACTCCTTTTCTTTCTCCATACAAAGACATTAGAGATAATGAATCTGCGTTTATCAAAGAATCAATAAAGATAATTTCTAAAATTTGGGAAGTTTCAAAAAAAGAAACAGAAAAACAAATTGAAGAAAATTTTAAATGGGTGTTTAAGGAATAGTTTTTCACTCTACAAATGCTTTTTTGAAATGTAGGGGGAAAGGTGGGCACAAACAAAAAAGTTTATAAAGATGTGCCCACCCTTATAATTATGGTATATCATGAAATAAGAATTGTTAACAGGAAAAAGAAAAATTACCTTGTTTCTAATAATAGGAATAATAATAAATGGATAAAAAAAAGTAAATTTATTGGAAGTGAAGAGATTTCTAAAGAAAAAATTAAAGAATTAATAAAGAATTTTGAAAAGCAAAATTTAGTGGAAAAAAAATATAAATTTCTTTCAGAAAAACAAATTAAAGAAATAGAAGATCTAAGAGAAGTCTATTCAAATGAAATAGAAAATTTACATAAAGAAGAATATGAAAAATTTGAAGAATCTTTTTTCACAGAATTAACCTATGATAGCAATGCAATAGAAGGTAGTTCATTATCTTTAGAAGATACTAACTTAATTTTAAATGAGGGAATTGTTCCAAAAGGGAAAACCTTGCGTGAGATATATGAAGCAAAAAATCATTTAGAAGCTTTAAATTTTATTAAACAATATAAAGGGGATTTAGATGAAAAATTAATTTTAAAAATACATTCAATTATTTTAAAAGATATTTCCAAGAGATTTGCTGGAAAATACAGAAAAACAAATGTAAGAATAGCCAAATCAAATGTTAAGTTACCCCTTGCAGAGGTTGTTCCTCAATTAATTAAAAATTTAATTCATTGGTATAAAAAAAATAAGTCTAAATATCATCCTTTTGAATTAGCTACTTTAATATCAATGAAATTTGTAACAATACATCCTTTTGTTGATGGAAACGGAAGGGTATCAAGATTGTTAATGAATTTTCTTTTAAAGAAGAAAAAGTATCCTTGGATAAATATTTATAAAAGAGATAGGGAAGATTATCTCAAAGCAGTGAGAAAAGCAAATGATGAAAAATATAATTTAATTTTCCCTTTCTTAATTAAGTCTTTAAGAAAGAATTTAAAGAGATTAGATATTTTGATTTAAAAGTTTAATCTAAGTAAAGATACTTTCATCTGATTCCTTTAAGAGATTAGATTTAATACTTATATTTGATTTTTCAATCCCTTCTTCTTTTTTATTTTCTGTATCAAAACTCATTAAAAAATAGGGAATGTTCATTTTATCTTTATCTGTTTTAATTAATTTAAAGCCCAATTTTAAAAGATGGTCTGGGTTGGTGGAGAGAAGATTGTTTTCTGGAATTCCATAATGTGCACTATAGTCGTAAAATTTAAAATCCTCTTGATTAGAGATCATTTTTATTTTTCCAGTTCCGACCATTTTATATTTGTTCCCTATAATTAAAGGGCCTTTTAGACTTGGATGTCCGGGCAAAGGACCAAATTTAAAATCTAAATCAAATTCATTTAATGTTTTCTGTAATAAGTCTTTATGATACATTCCTCCCACCCTTAAAAAGGGTTTATCATGGATATACACTTGAATGTATTTAATAGGACTAGTTCCTTGCTCTTTTAACCAGTTTATATCAAATTCATCAGGAAATTTATCAAACCTCTCTTTATAAATTGCAATTTTAGGTTTATCTTTCATCTTAACTCAAACTTCCCATATAATCAGGCATACTTCCCATATTATTCATCTTACCTTGCTTATCTGGTTTAGAAGCAATAACATCATCAATTCTTAAAATCATAATTGCAACTTCTGTTGCAGAACTTAAAGCCTGACTTTTTATTTTATAAGGTTCAATTATTTTAGCACCAATAACATTTTCAACTTTATTTACAAACAAATTTAATCCAGCACTCATTTCTCCTGCATCGTGTTTTGCTTTTAATTCTGTAAGCACATCAATCGGATCTAAACCTGCATTTTCAGCTAAAGTACTAGGAATAAATTCTAATGCATTTGCAAATTCCTGTGCTGCTAATTGTTCTCTGCCTTCTAAAGAAGAAGCAAACTCCCTTAATCTTTTACTTAATTCAATTTCAATAGCTCCTCCTCCAGGAACTACTAACTTAGTATTTAAAACAGAAGCAACATCACCTAAACCATCCATAAAAGCTCTTTCAATTTCATCTAAGACATGGTCTGTTCCACCATGAATTAAAATTGTAATTGCCTTTGGATTTTGACACCCAGTAATATATGTGAAAATATCGTCTCCTTTTTTTAGTTGTTCAACATTTTCTGCCCGACCTAAATAATCTGGAGAAATTTCATTTAAATTACTAATTATTTTTCCTCCACTTGCTTTAGATATTTTTTCCATATCACTTTTAGCAACTCTTCGGCAAGCAAAAATTCCTGCTTTTGCTAAAAGATATTGTGCAAAATCATCAATTCCTTTTTGGCAAAATAAAACATTTGTACCAGTAATAATAATTCTTTCAACCATTTTTCTAATTTCATGTTCTTCTTGTTCAAGAAAACTAGACAATTGATCTGGAGAACTAATTGAAATTTTAGTATCAATTTCAGGATTTTTTAATTCTAAAGGAAAATCTACTAACATGATCTTAGCGCGATTAATTTTTTTAGGCATATCTAATGAAATTCTTTCTTTATCAATAACAATACCAGAAATTAATTCACTATCTTTAATTCCATTTCCTTTTAGCTTTTCTATTTTAATATCTTTTAAATCAATTTTACCTTCGTCACGAACAGTTTTAACAGCTTTAACAATTATTTCAGAAAATTTTTCTTTAGAATCCTCAGCACCTTTTCCAGTCATAGCAGTCATTGCAATTTGTCTTAAAGCATCATCATTTTCAGGACTAATTTCTAAAGAAATTTCTTTTAAGATTTTTTGAGCTTCTTCTTCTGCAAATCTATAGCCTTTTGCAATAGTGGTGGGATGGATTTTTTGATCTAGTAATCTTTCTGCATTTTCTAAAAGTTTTCCCGCAATCATAACAGAACTTGTTGTCCCATCTCCAACCTCTGATTCTTGAGTTTTAGCAATCTCAACCATCATTTTAGCTGCAGGATGTTCAATTTGCATTTGATCTAATATGGTAACTCCATCATTTGTAATGATTATTTCACCGGTAGGACTAACTAACATTTTATCCATCCCTTTTGGCCCTAAAGTGGTCTTAACAACATCAGAAACAAGTTTAGCTGCTAAGATATTATTCCTTTGAGCATCCCTTCCAATTAATCTTTGAATGTCTTCTGGAAGTACGTCTGGTGTTTTTGTCATGTTCAAAAATGTTTTGAAAACTATTTAAGGATTATTGTGGTGTTTTAATATAAAAAAGAGTTCATCCGAAGAATATTTAAATACTATTTATGTTTTTAAACTATAATGGTTGAGAAACAAGAAATCTATAATAGCGTGGTGAAATATAATGGGGTGTTTCCATATAAAGATTTTTACAAATTTTGTTATGTGTGGTTAATGGAAGATATGGAAGTAGGTACTTTTAGTGAAAGAAAATATGAAGAGAAAATACAAGGAAATAGTAAAGAAATTAAAGTAAGTTGGGAAACCACAAAAGAACTTACAGATTATTTTAGAATGGATATTAAAGTTAAATTCCACATAACAGGCATGACTAATGTTGAAGTTAATAAAGATGGACAAAAAATAAAAATGAATAAAGGAGAAATTAAAATTACTGTAAAAGGGGTTCTTTCAAGAGATTATAAAGGGAAATTTGAAACAAACGCTACTATGAAATTTTTAAGAGCTCTTTATGAAAAATATATTATTGCTTCAAGAGTAGATTATTTTGAAACATACTTGGTTCAAAAAGCAGACGAATTTCTAAATCAATCTAAAGCGTATTTAGATCTTGAAGGTAAACGATAGTTCTTTAAAATCACAGAAATCTTTATAATCCCTATGCCCTATTTTTATCTATGAAGAAAATATTATTTATTTTAGCACTTGCAATACTTTTACCTAGTATTTTAGCAATTAATATTAGTGTTGAAAAGCAAAGTTCTAATGAAGTTATGATAGTTGATGTTGGAGAAGCTGCAATTATTAATTTAAAGGTAACAAATGTAGGTGAAGCAGATAAATTATTATTTTACACTTTTTTTGGACAAGGAATTGAACCTGCTCAAAGAATTGATATTAATCAAGGAGAAATAAAAAATGTTCAATTAAAAGTATCTCCAAGACAAGATTCTGCTTTAAGAGGGTTTTCAACATTTGAATATTTTATACAAGCTTTAGATAAAACTCAAATAAGTGAGAAATTAACAATAAATTTAATTGATTTAAAAGAGGCATTTGAAGTAGATTCTCAAGAAATAAATCCAGAATCAAATACAATTAAAGTATATGTTTCAAATAAAGCTGGAATTGATTTTAAAGATCTTAAAGTAAGTTTTAATTCTGTTTTCTTTAAATCAGATCAAAAGTTCTCATTAGGTCCTGATGAAAAAAAGGTATTTGAAATTAATTTAAATAAAGAGGATTTTAATACATTAGTTGCAGGATTTTATACTTTAAAAACTGAGATTGAATATAAAGAAGTAACTGCAGAGTTAGAATCACAAATAAAATTTGTTGAAAAAGATTTATTGCAATCAACAAAAAAAGATTATGGGTTTATTGTAAAAACACAGATAATTGAAAAAACAAATGAAGGAAATAAAATAACTTCCTCAACAACCACAATAAAGAAAAATATTCTCTCTAGATTATTCACAACATTTAATCCAGAACCTTCAAATGTTGAAAGACAAGGCTTTGATGTGTATTATACATGGAATTATCAAGTAAATCCTGGAGAAACAGCAAAGATAAAAATAAAAACAAATTGGATTTTACCTTTTATAATTTTAATATTAATTATAGCAATTTTAGTTATTGTTAGAAAATATTCTGAAAAGGATTTAATTTTAAGAAAAAGAATTTCTTTTGTACATGCAAAAGGAGGAGAATTTGCACTTAAAGTAACTATCATGGTAAAAGCAAGAAGATATTTAGAAAGAATAAATATTATAGATAGATTGCCTCCATTAGTAAAGATTTATGAAAAGTTCTTACACGAAAAACCATCAAGAGTAGACGAACATAAGAAAAGAATTGAATGGAGTTTTAAGAAATTAGAAGAGGGTGAAAGAAGAGTTTTATCATATATTGTTTATTCAAAGGTTGGGGTATTAGGTAAATTTGCATTGCCTGCAACAACAGCCATCTACGAGAAAGAAGGAAAGATTAGAGAATCAAATTCTAATAAAGCGTATTTTGTATCAGAGCAGGTTGGAAAAGGAAGATTAAAGGATTAATTTTAGTTAAATTATCCCCCCATAGGAAGATTTATAATATTCTTTTCATTAGTTAGCAGATGGAGTGGGATGAACAAAAAATAATCTCAAAAGCATTGAGTTTAGAGAAGGAATTAGATAGGAGAATAGTTAAAAGAGATAACGCAACCCTTTTCTTTCTTGCTAAAAAACATTTTGGTTCTTGGAATAATTTAATGAAAGCCATTGGGCATGAAGTTAGGGGGTTTAGAGAGGCTAAAATCCCTCTTAAACATAGTAAAGAATTATTTTATTTTATTGGATTATTATGCAGCGATGGACACATACAGGTTCTCAAAAAGAAAGGCAATTATAAAGTTCTTTTATTTACAAGTTATGAAGAAGAAAAGGAAATGATCTTAAAACTTATGAAAGATTTGTTTGATTATTCTGCTTCTGTAAGGGTAAAGGATTATGGATTTTCGGAGAGGGTAAACTATGAGATTTATATTTACTCAAAGAGTTTATGTAATTTTTTCATTAATCTAGGAATTCCTTCTGGAAATAAGTCTTCTAAAATAATTTTACCGAATCTTCTAATGGGAGCTTCTAAAAAAAAGATCTTGCATTTTATTAGGGGAATTTTTGATGGAGATGGTTCTATTATAGCATCAAACAATCAAACTCTTTTTAGGATTTATTCTCAATCTAAGGGCCTTATATTCGGATTAGAAGGTTTGTTAAAAGAAATGGATTTTTCTCCCAGAACAAATAAATATAAAGAAATGTGGAGTTTAAATTTGAATAAAAAAGGAGAAGTCAAGAGATTGTTCAAGCTTCTTTATCAAGATTCGGGGATTTACTTTTATCCAAGAAAAAAGTTAAAATGGAGTCAACAATATATTTAAAAACAAATAAATTTTAATCTTTGTATACCCTCTGTAGCTCAATGG
>CAZQKH010000016.1:0-11236 GCA_964593105.1 Candidatus Woesearchaeota archaeon
TTTTAGAAAAATGGACAAATGGTAAAGGTTATATTCTTTCAGAAGCAGATATTGGACTTTTAGGTGTTAGAAATTTTAAAAATGCCCCTGAATTAATGAATAATTATTATGGTACTTCTACATTATCTGCAACAAAAAAAGATATAATCAAAGTTATATTATCCTATGATAATTTAGGAAATCACCAATTAACAGATATTGCTGGAAAGGCTTTGGGTTGGATTAATCCTAATGAAAAATTGGTTAATCATGGGATTAATCTAGATATGGATGATAGGTGGAAAAAATTAAAAGGAAGTGGAGTTTATACTCTTAAAAGAAAAGGATTAATTCTTAATGAAGATTTAACAGAAAGTGAGGCTATGAAACATGAATTACTTTTAACAAAATTAGGACATCCTGATTATGTTGATTCTAAATTTGCAAGACCTATTGAAGAAGTTGAAGAAATAATTTCTGGAATCTTTAAACTTGGAAAAGATGAATATGGTTATACTGAAATGATGGCACAACATTTACCTAATGTTGATAAAAAAGCAGTCTTGAAGGCGTGGCGCGTCGGCAGGCTTAACGGCAGGGCTTGGTCTAATGCGTGGTCTATTCTTGGCGTTGGCGGTGGGCGTTTCGCCTTTGATAGCTTCGGAGACGCGAAAACTAATGCTAAAGGCGTCGACGTAGATAAAGCAAGAATTTAACTTCAAACTTTAGAAGGAGTGTTAAAATCAGAAAAAATTGACCAAATTAGTAATGCTTTAAATGAAAGAGATGAATTTCGAGAAAAATTATTGTCTACTGATCAAATCTATTCTGTAATTGTAGATTATATTGATTCAGAAAAGGAACAAGATGTAAGAAAAGCTCTTGATGATTTAACGAGCCAATAGAATTTTTAGATTTTTAAAAATTTAAAACAATAACTCAATTAATTCTTTTGTAGAAAAGACTTTTATTTTTGATTGTTTTTTAAGTTCTTTATCATTACTCCATAAAGGACAATTTTCTTTTAAAGATAAAGCAAGAAAGTCTTTATCTTTTTCATCAGGAGCAATTCTTTGAGCGTCCTTTAAGTATTTAAAATAAATTTTATTATTTATAAATTTAGTAAAAGTTTTTAGGTCTTTTAGAGAATGTTCAAAAGTTCTTTTTGATATTTTAGATTTTTTTATTATTAATTCTGAATATTTTTTTAATTCTGTTAAAGAGAATTCTGGGGAGATTAAATTAAGAGAAGGATTTGTGATTAATTTTTTTGTAAAAGAGTTTTCATTAAAAAAACTAAATAGGATATTAGTGTCTATTACTAATTTCATTTTCTGCCTTTTCTTATAATTTCTACTGCCCAATCATTAAATTCTTTTTCTTTTTCTAATTCTTTTAATATTTGTTTTTTTATCTCTAACATTTGAGTTTTTTCTATAATTGCTTGCCTAACTATATGGGACCAATTAACATCTGGAGATTCTTTCATTGTTTTTCTTATTTCTTCAGGAATAGATAATGTTATACTTACCATAATAAACGTAATTACGTTAATTATTTAAATGTTTGGATTTTGAATAAGAATTATTCTTTATCTTTTTTAAAAAGACTTTTTGTGGTTCCAGCAATCCAATCCCAATTTATAATTAAATGAACTATTACAAGAATTGTCATGGCAATTCCTGCCCAATCATGTATTCTACTGAATAATCTTATTGGAATTTCAGCATAATTAATTGTTACTCCAAATAATGCTAAGAATGTTTTGAATTTTATTATACCTGTTATAATTACTAATAAACCAGATATTAATAATCCAACATCAATAATGTATTTCCAAGTGTTTTTGCTCATTTTTTCCTTTTTTATAAGTGTAATGTTGTTTTTAAGGATATTGAAATGGGTGCGGAGGGAATTTAACCCCCGTCCTTCCGGCTGGAGCGGAAAATAATAAACATTATACGACGCACCCTTGTTTTTTAGAGAACTGTATCGTTTTTAATGTTTTTGATTAACCAAGTTTTTCAATTTCTTCTATTTCTTCATGAGATATAGAACAGCCTTTAAATTTTAAAGCAAACAATAAAGCATCTAAAGATTGTTTGCCTTTTAATTTTGTTAAACCTTTTTTGTAAGCAACATAAGCTATTTCTGTTGATCGTATTATTTTTATTGGTTTGAAATGTTTTGCTTTTTCTTTATCATAAGATATTTTTGAATGTAGTTTTTTTTGCAAGAGTTTTTTTAAGTTCTCTGGTTTTTCAGCTAACATTCTTGTTGTTCTTTCATCAGTTGCAATTACATTTGGGATTTTTTTATCATTTAACATTTTTGATAATTCTAAGCAACTTGCTTCTCCTAAATCTAAAAGGTGAATGTCTCCGCTTTTTCCTTGATACATTGAATTTGCAATATCTAGAATTTTTTGAGTTCTTTTTGATATTTCCTCTTCATTTATGTTAAAAATAGAGGGCATTTCTAAAACTCCTTTTTTTAATAATTCATTTAGTTTTAAGGCTTCTAATTTAAATCTTTTAATTTTTAGGGGTCTATCTATAGTTTCATATTTCACTTCTTTTGTTATTATAAATTTTCCATTGAAACTCTTTTTTAATTCTTCAAGGATGTAAAGAATTCCATTCATTGAAAAACTAATTAATGTGCTCGCGTCGAAGAGAATTGCTTTTGTCATTTTAACTAAAAATTTCCTCTGCAAATTTAATTCTTTGTTTAATATCAATTGTTTTGTTTAAAGGGATGTCTGAAACTCCAGAGGTTCCAGTATAGGTTGCTAAATCATAAAGTGTAACTCCTAAAAGCTTAGCAGTTTTCCCTAGAGAAATACCATGTTCATGTATTTTTGAAGCTTTGTTTATTCTTGCTTTCTCAAAAACATCTGAGATAAAATTTTTTAGTTTTCCAGAAATTTTGTTAATTGCTTTTCCAATCAACGCAAAGTTTTTTTTGTAGTTTTCCAAATCTCCTTTTTCTAAATATTTTATTGCTAAATTTAAAGAATTATTTATTAATCTGTTAAAGTTTTCCCATCCCTCTAATTTTTTATAATGTTCTCTTTGATAGATTTTTCCTAAAGAATAAATTGTTACGGCAATCGAGATGTTCTCTTGATCTTGATTTGTTGATGCTGAATGAATTGTTTGGTTACTTAGTCTTTTTAATTCAAGGGGATTGTTTTCTGCAATAGCTTTTTTTGTTTGTTTTAATATGTTTAAAATATTATCCACTTCTATCATATTAAATTAAATCTCTTTAAGATTATAAATGTTAGGTTTTTATATTGTAATTATCTGATATTTTTATGAATAAAGTATTATTGGATACAAATTTTATTATGAATAGTGTGCAATGTAAAATTGATTTTTTTGAAGATTTAGAAAATGCAGGATTTGAAATATTTATTCCCGAGGCTGTTATAGGAGAATTAAGAAAAGTTATGAATTCTAAAAAGAAATTAAAGTTTAGACAAGATGCAGAATTGGGATTAAAGTTATTAAATAACAATAAATTCACTAAAATTGAAATGGGTGCAAGGTATGCAGACACGGCGATTGTTAGATATTTAAAAGATAAGCCAGACGTTATTCTTGCTACAATGGACAAAGCTCTTAAGAAAAGAGTGAAAAATCCGATAATGGTTGTTAGATCTCGGAAAAAGCTGGAGATTGTTTAAATAGAGGTTAGCAAAAAGCTTTTTAAACCAATTTTTATTATCATTCCTATGTTCTATTTAACAGAAGTCCAAGATTATATCAGAGTAGATCCAAAATTATTTGGTTTGCCTACTGCAGAAGCTATTGAACAACAATTAGAAGAAACCTATGAAGACTATTATAATAAGGAATTAGGTAAAGCTGTTTCAGTAGTTGAGATAAAAGAAATTGGAGAAGGGGTTATTATTCCTGGAGACGGTGCTGCTTACTATAAATCTAAATTTATTTTACTTGTTTGGAAACCAGAATTACAAGAATTAGTTTATGGTAGAATAGAAGAGATTACTAATTTTGGAGCTTTTATTGAATTAGGTTCTATGAAAGGAATGATTCATATAAGTCAAACAATGGATGATTATGTTAGTTTTAGTGATACAGGAACTTTAGCTGGAAAATCTAGTACAAGAACTTTAAAAGCTGGAGATTTATGTATAGCTAGAATTGTTGCAATTAGTCATAAAGGTGAAGAACCAAAAATGGGTTTGACAATGAGGCAACCGGGGCTTGGAAAATTAGAATGGATAAAAGAAGATAAAATTAAAAAACAAAAAGAAACTGATAAATTAGTTAAAGTAGCAGAAAAAGCTTCTAAAGCTAGGAAAAAGAAATAATGGCAAAAGTAAAAGAAAAAGCATGTAAAATATGCAAATTTATTTATGAAGGTGAAGAAAAATGTCCTAAATGTGGTTCTAAAGAATCTACAGAGGTTTTTAAAGGAAAAATAATTGTAACAAATTCTGAAACGTCAGAGATTGCAAATAAATTAAATATTAAAGAAAATGGTACGTTTGCCATTAAAACACGATAATGGTTCTAGAATTAAAAAATATTAAAGAAAATCAAAATTCTTTATTTGATAGAAATGAAATAAAAGCAGATGTTGAATTAGATATTACTCCTAGTAGAGAAGACGCTTTAAAAGCTGTTTGTGCAAAATTTTCTTGTTCTGAAGATGTTGTGAGCATAATTAGAATTGATAGTAATTTTGGAACAAAAATATTTACGATTGTAGCAGATATTTATATTTCTAAAGATGCAAAAGATGCAACTGCAGTTAAAAGGAAAAAAGAACTTGAAGCTACAAATAAAGTTGAAGAGGAAAAGAAGAAAGCTGAAGCTGAAGTTGCTAAACCTATAGAATCTAAAGATAATTCTCAAGAAGATACAGAAGAGGTGAAAAAAGAAGTCGTTGTACCTGAGGGTGCACTCCACCAAGTAGATTCAGAGGAAGAAGGAGCAAGCACCTCTCCAAGTCCTTCTAAAGAAGGCAAAGAATCTCCTGAGCAAGGGGAAGTGTCAGCACCTAACCACCAAGTAGGTCCAGAGGAAGTAGGTCTTGAAGAAGGTGTACCTTCAGAAGAAGTAAAAGAAGGCAAAGAGAAGTCAGAAGAAAAACCTGAGGAGAAAAAAGAATAATGGGCAACTTAAAATTAAAATTTTGGTTAGGTCAATTTTTAAACATAAAATAAGAAAATGGGCAAGAAAAAAACAGTAAAAAAAGGTAAAAAACCACATAAGAATAAACCAACTAGTAAAAAATATACTAAATATAAAATTGAGGGTGATAAAGTTACAAGAGCAAAGTGTTGCCCAAGATGCGGTCCTGGAATATTTTTATTAGATTCTCAAGGTAGACTTTATTGTGGAAAATGTCACTATACTGAATTTCAAGGTAAGAAAAAAGTTGAAGAAAATTCTGACCAAGTAGATTTAGAAAAAAGCAAAGAAAAGAAAGAGTAAATTTTTCTCATGAAATTAGTTTCATCAAAGCGATTATAAATATTTTTTATTTAAAGAATTCATAGTGAGAAAGAAAGAGAAAATATGAATAACCAAGATCAAATTATTGTATCAGTGCCTGATTTTAGACAGGAATGTTAACCTAATAATCTTGATTATAACCCTGGGAGATTCTTCGGACCGAACAAAAAGTATGACCCGAAGCTTCTCCTGGGCAAAAAGAGGTGATAATAAATTGAAGCCTCTAGACTTTATAAAGCTTTCTAATTGTTACTCTTTAAAAATGACAAGGAGACTTATGTAAAAGAAAGTATGAAAAATAATCACTCTAAAACCTTATAAAATGTTGTGATTTATTAGACAAATGGAAAAAGAGAGTGCGAATAAAGTGAATAATATTAATCAAGAACAAATTCATGACCTTTTATTTAATAGAGAAATTGGGTGGCAAGAGATAATTTATGATTTAATAAATACAGAGCAATTAGATCCTTGGGATGTGAATATAGTTATTTTATCTGAGAGGTTTTTTGAAAAAATGTCTAAATATGAAGAAATGGATTTTTTTGTTTCAAGCAAAGTACTTTTAGCAGCCTCACTCTTGTTGAGGATTAAGTCTGAATTTTTATTAAATAAATATGTTAAAAGTATAGATGAAATTCTTTTTGGTAAAAAAGAACAGAAAAAAACAGAATTTGAAAGAATCGAACTGGATGAGGAAATTCCAGAATTAATTCCAAAATCTCCAATTCCAAGATTTAGAAAAGTTACCCTCAATGAACTTATGGAATCTTTAAATAAAGCAATTGTTACTGAGAATCGAAGAATTAAAAAAGAAATTCTTAATAAAAATGCTCTAAGAGAAAGTAGTATTTCTTTGCCTAAAAAGACTTTTAATATTAAAAGTAAGATAAAAGAGCTTCATTTTCAAATTATTGCTCATTTTAAGAAAAATAAAGAACATAAAAAAATATCTTATACTGATTTAATTGGCACAGAAAGAGAACAGAGAATTGCTTCGTTTTTCCCTTTGCTTCAATTAGAAAATAATAAAAAAGTTTGGTTAGATCAAGCAGGTCACTTTGAGGAAATTCAAATTTGGTTGAAAGAGGTTTATTTTAAACATAATCCAGATCCTTTTGCAGAACTTCGTGAGGAGATTGTAGAGGAAATTGAAGAACTTAAGGAAAAAGGGGAATTTGAGGAAGGTTTGGTTTGATTAAACCTTAAAAATCCTTAATTCTATTGAAAAACTCGGACCCATAAACTTTAAAAATCCTTAATTCTTGTTTATTTTAAGGTAACAGGGATTACCTTAAGTCTTCGGACATCCCGCTATGTGTTCCCGGTTCTGGGCTTTTGCCAAGGCCGGTTTTATTTTAAAATGAAAAAAAGAATTTCCATTTATATTGATGGTGCTAATTTTTATTATGGATTAAAAACAATAAATAAAAACTATTCGGACTTGTGTTTTGATTTTGAGAAATTTACAAAAAAAATTGTTGGAGATAATAATTTAATTAAAATTTACTATTATAATGCTCCTTTAAAAGAAAAATTCAATAAATGGGTTTATTGGCAGCAGATGAAATTTTTTTCTAGAATAAGTAAGATTTCTAGACTTAATTTGGTTTTATGTAAAAGACAAAAAAGATTAGATGAAAAAAATGAGGAGTATTATGTAATTAAAGGGGATGATATTCATTTGTCTTTAGATATGTTAAGAGATGCATGTAAAGATAAGTATGACCAAGCTATATTAATTTCAGGAGATGGGGATTTTACTCCGCTTATTAAATATGTAAAGCAAGAAAAGAAAGAAGTAAGTTGTTATTGCTTTAAAAAATCTGTTTCTAGAGATTTGTTAAAAGAATTTCCCAAACAAAATATCTTTTTTATCAATAAAAAAATAATTAATAGGAATTTTTTAAGAAAATGAAAGTAGCAATATTATTTTCAGGTGGAAAAGATTCTGTATATTCTGCTTATTTAGTAAAGCAAGCAGAACATGAATTATCGTGTTTAATTTCTATATTCTCTGAAAATAAAGAAAGTTATATGTTTCATACTCCAAGTATTGAGAAAGTTAAAAAACAAGCAGAAGTTATGGGCTTACCCCTTATAATTCAAAAGACTAAGGGTGAAAAAGAAAAAGAACTTGAAGATTTAGAAGAGGCAATTAAAAAGGCAAAGCAAGAATATGGGATTGAGGGAATTGTAACCGGCGCAATACAATCTGTTTATCAAGCCTCACGAATTCAGAAAATATGTGATAGATTAAAGCTAAAATGCATTAATCCTTTATGGCAAAAAAATGAACTTGAATATTTAAAAGAATTAATTGACAATAAATTTAAAGTTATGATTGTGGGAGTTTTTGCATATCCTCTTGATCAGAAATGGCTTGGAAGAATTATTGATGTGGACTTTATTAAAGAAGTTCAAGAACTTAATGAGAAATATAAAATTCATGTTGCAGGAGAAGGTGGTGAATTTGAAACTTTTGTTTTAAATTGCCCTTTGTTTGATAAAGAATTAGAGGTTAAAGGTTTTAAAGATATTTCAACAGGTGAACATAGTTGGAGAAGAGAGATTGAGATTTAATTGTGAGGGTAATATTTCCAAAAATTGAATTTAGGAGAAGAATCTGCTGGCCAGATATGATATCTTGTTGGATTTGTTTTTTCTTGAATAAATCTAAGTTTATTTTCTTCTGTTAGGTCTAGTGTTCTGATTCTTTTTTTGTTTATTTTTGTTGCCAAAAAATTTAATAATTTATCTTTTTCAGAAAAAGTCTTTATGGTCTCGGAAGGATATTTATTTATTTCTTCATCATTTTTGTCATTTAAATTTTCAGTTGAATCGTATTCATGAATCATTAAAGAATAAGTTGGCATTTCCCCATTTATATTTTTTTCTTTTGGAAAAAAATAATATGCTCCTCCGATAAGACTATTTATTATTTTTATTCCAATTCCCATAAAAAATCCTAATCTTTTTACTTTAAAAATATAACTATGTTTGAGAGACATAAGAATTAACGATGAAAAAGACCTGTTTTTTGAGGTTCGCACTTTGGACAGATCTATCTCATTTCAATTTCACAATAAAAAGCGATTTTTCCATGTTCTTTACATATCATTCTTGTCTCTGTATCTGCAGCCATTAATATTCCTCTTTTAGAAATCTTTCTTAAACTAGTATCTCTAAATTATATGAGAAATCTTTAATTTTCTTAAGTTTAAAAACTTGGTGGTGTGCAAATCTTATTTCTTAGGAACCTTTGTGCGAAAGCTATTTAAAATTCGTTAAACATCCTTTGTTATGTTAAGGAATTCAAAAGGACAGGTGACTGTCTTTATTATAATTGCAATCGTTATTGTTGTTATTGGTGTTTCTATATTTATTTTTGCAAAAGGAGATAAAAGTGATTCATATTCAAAAGGAACAGACTCTGTTAGCCTTTTTATTCAAGATTGTCTTGAGAATGTTGGAGAAGAAGGGCTTTATTTTTTAGGTATTCAAGGGGGATATTATTCTGTTCCAATTCCTAAAGAAAAATTTAATTTAATTGAAATCCCTATTTATTGGAATGCTGAGGAGATAAATCTTCCTTCGAAAATAGATATTGAAAATGAATTCTCTAAATATGTTGATGCAAATCTTAATTTCTGTTTAGAGAATTTTCAAGGAGTTAAAGATGAAGGATTAAAAATAACTGAAATTGGAAATTTTTCAAGTAATGTCTTATTGGGCGAGAAAATCATTTTAGAATTAACATATCCTCTTTCAATAGAAAAAGGAGATTCTTTTTATGAATTGAAATCTTTTTATTCTGAATTAGATTTTGATTTTGAAGAAAAGCACTCTTTTGTTAATTCTTTTTTATTAGAACAAGAAAAAAATCCAGATTATTTTCCTTTAACATATGTTACTAATCTAGCCCATGAAAACGACTTCAATTTTGAGTTATTTGATTTAGATGAAGATAAAACAATTTTATCTTTTGTTTTTAATGAATTAAATAGTGAAAATCAACCATTTGTTTATTCTTTTATTGTTGATCATGGAGAAAAATGAGAAAAAACTTTTTTTTAGTGATTTTGATTTGCTTTTTGTTATTTAACTCAGTCTTTTTTGTGTTTGCCGAGGGTGGAGAAAACTCAGAAGTGTTTCTTGTAATAGAGTCTGGACAGTTTAATGAAGAAGACATTAATGCCTTTAACTCAATTATCTCTGAAGATATTTCTCTCCTTCAAGATAATCCTGTGGCAATGAAGAATTGGTTAGAATATTATGACGTTCAAGGTGAGGATAATTTAGAAATAGAAAAGGTTATGTTTTCAGAAGAAATAACAACAATAACTACTAGTGGAGAATATTCCTCTACAATCCCTCTACAAAAAGTTTCTGGATCAACACTAAATAGCGATGGAAGTGTTTTATTATCTGATGGTTCAAAGATAAGAGCTTCCACATTAGAGTTTGAAGGAGAAATGCTGAGTATTGATGGGGGTGAAATTGACTTAACTGAATCTTCCCTCACAGAAGTATCTTTTAAAGAGGCTAAAATTATTTTAAATGAAAAAACTTTTTCTTCAGAGGGAGATTCTTTTAGTAATTTTAAAATTGATCAAGATAAAATGATTCTTGAAGGAGATGAGATTTATGAGCTTGATTCTGAAACAGGAGAGAAAAAATTTAAGTTTAAAGGAAATTCTGAACTTTTTTCTGATGGAACCAAATTTTTTGGATCAGAAACTTCTTTTTCAATATATGATGAGGGGGAACCTTCTAAACTTTTTTTATTTGAGGATGAAACCTTTTATGGTTTTGATGATTGTAAAGGTTATACAAGATGTGTATTAGAAGAAGGAAACTCTTTTGTAGTAAATATTGAGGGGTCTGATATTTTTTTAGGATCTTTAGATGATTCCATAGATTCTTTAAAAGTTAATAAAATAAATGATGAAGGAAAATTCTTTTTTGATAATAATAAAGGGAATGAATTCCTTTTTGAAAAGAGTGGAATTTATAGTGAGGGTCCTTTATCTAGTTTAAATACAGATCTTAGTGGTTCTTTTGAAGTTCATGGGAAAAATTTTGAGCAAACATATTTGAAGGGAGGGAAATTTATGTTGCAAGATGGAGAATATGTTGGAGGAATGTATGGTTTTGAAGCAGAATCAGAGAATTTAATTTACAAGTCTAAAGCTTTTGATAAACAAGCTTTTGATAAACAAGGGGAGACAGATTTTTTTGAAAGAGATACTAGTATCAATAAAATTAATTCTGAGCTTCTTGAAGGGGGAAATCTTTACATAAGAGAAGGAAGCATTGCAGAAGCTTCTTCGATTTTGATTCAACAAAATTCAAAAGTTTTAGAAGATAGTTTTAAATCTACTTTCGAATATTCAACAGAAATATATCAATTTGATGAAAAGTTAGTACGTTCAATAGGTGAACCTTTAAAGGACTATAAAGGTTATGGGAATACTCCTGAAGAGGCAATAGCTAATACCTTAACAGATGGCTTGGAAGATTTCTATGTTTCTTCAAGGATTTCTTCGGAGATTCTTCAAATATCTTCAAACGAAGAATCTAGTTTCAAAGATAGTTTTGGAAATCATGGTGAAGTTACAGGATCTGGTTTTATAAAAAAATATTTTGTTACTAAAATAAAAAAGAATGAAAAACTTGGAGTATATACGGCGTTTTTAGATATTGAAATTGGAGAGTTGAAGAGATAGTTTTTGAGTTTATTTCTTAGGAACCTTTGTAATTGT
>CAZQKH010000017.1:0-2428 GCA_964593105.1 Candidatus Woesearchaeota archaeon
ATATATTTAAAAACAAATAAATTTTAATCTTTGTATACCCTCTGTAGCTCAATGGTTAGAGCGCTTGGCTGTAGATTATTAATCTAAGGTGGAGATTCCTTTTGTGGATCACAATGAAGCCTGACAAGCCAAGAAGAACAAGCAGTGCCCGAGAGATCCAAGTTCAATTCTTGGCAGGGGGATTTTTTTATTTCAAATCACAATAATTCTTATAAAGTAGAAGATAATATTTTCAACATGAAAAAAATAAAACAATATGGTCCAATCCATCCTAAAATTAATGTTCTTAATAAAAAGGGAGAAGATTGCTCTTCATATTGGGGTCCAGACATATTTATTCAAAGATGGAAATATGAAAAAATACCCTCTTCTTTTTCAGGAATATTTGTATCTAACAAAGAACCTTTTGAAAGTATTTTAATTCATTCAAGAATGTTTGGAATTTATCTTGGAACAAAACCTATTGCAACACAGGTGCTAGAAGAAAAACACTACGACAATGAAGCCCATCTTTTTAAGAATGTAATAATTGTTCATGGCCAGTTAAAAAAAGACCTTAAAAATTATTTAAATACTAAAATTAAAATAGATTATAGTAAAATGCCAAAAAGAATTTTAACAATGATTTCAGAAAAAGAAGAAAATATTTCAAACATATCTAAAAGTCTTGAGTTGTCTTTGGATGAATTTGTTCTTGGAAAATAATTCATTTATAAAGAGCAATTAAAAAAATCAATTAATTTTAGAAATTCTACCGTATATAAACCTATTGTCTTCACCAAAATATATGACAAGTCATAGAAGAATTTAAAAAGAGTTTTGTCCATAAAAAGCTATTAAAAAAGGTGTTACAAAAAATGGTAGCTAAAGAAAAATTTGAACAAACCATGGAAGAAGAGGATGAATTAGACAACTTTATTGATGTTTTAGATGATTAACTAATTATCTTTAGAACAATTTTATTGTTGTCTTTGTTAATTTCTTCAAAATTCCCCTTAATAGAGAGTTCTAACTTTTCTATCTTTAATTTTGTAATTAATTGATTTGTTATAGTTATCTTTTGGGTATATCCCACATTTATTCCTTCTGATTCAATTTTCTTAATTTCTTTTCCATCTCCATAAACTATAATCTCAAAGTCACTTGAATCTGCAAGCCCTTGATTTTTTATTGAGATATTTAAATCTAAAACTCTTCCTTTCATTTGTGCAGATGCTCCTTCAAATTCTAAATCCGGTAAACTAGGATAAACATATAATTCATTTATTTTATCTAACATATCTTGACCAATTGTTTGTTTACATTTACTAATAGGATACATAATATTATTAGAATTTTCAGAGTGATCAAATCCTAAAACATGCAATAATTCATGTATCGCTACATTGGGCCTTTCACAATTAGAATTCTTCATTAAGATAATCTCTCCTCCTTGAATAACATTAAAATATTTACCGATTGTAACATTCACAGGCCCACCTTCTCCTGCAATAAAAAATCCTTTTTCTATTGCTTCTCTTTTATCTCTTTTTTCACAATAGATTTTAATTAAACCTTCTTCAGAAGGCTCAAAATCTAAGATAGTTAAATTTTCCATAATTTCAAAAGCTCTTTTCATATCTTCTTGTCTTTGAAGATTACATTTTTCATCTATAGTGTATGAAATATTTTTTTCTTGAAATCGCATATTAGAATAAAATTGCATTTCTTTCTTTGAGCTAAGACTAAAATTATCTGTTTTTGGAGCATCAAAATCAAAATTAACAGAGGTTATAGGAAATAACCAATATAATGTAATTAAAGATAATAAAAATAAAGCAACTAAAATTAATAGAATTTTCTTTGTACTAGATCTTGGTTTTTCTTCCTCTTCCATTTTTGATAAAGGAAAATATCTTATTTAAAAGTAATTAAAAAAATAAAAATAAAAATAAAAATTAAATTTGCTTAAGGAATTATTCTGCAGGTGTAGCTTCTTCAGCAGGTTCTGCTGCTGGTTTTTCAGTAGCTTCTTCTGTCGTTTCTTCAGCAGCCCCTTCTATAGGTTCTGTTGATTCTTCTGCAGGCTTTTCAGTAGCTTCTGGTTCTACTGCTGGTTCGCTTGATTCCTCTGTAGCAGATTCTTCAGAAATTGTTTCACTTGTTTCTTCTACTTTTTCTTCAGTAGCTTCTGCAGGTGTAGTTTCTTCTGTAGTCTCTTGAGTTTTGTTTGTTTCTTCATCCATTTTTAAAAACCTCTTTCGAGTAAATTAAAGAACATAAAGTCATTTTTAAAGCTTATGACTCACTAAAAAAGACAGCAAATTAATATGCAAATTAACTGTTAAAATCCTTAATTAAATAAAAAAAAAGGGAGAAAAAAACCGAAGCCCCTCTCTCCCACACTTTAACCGAAGTCAAAGTCATCTAACCGAAGTTAGACAAAATA
>CAZQKH010000017.1:2528-10747 GCA_964593105.1 Candidatus Woesearchaeota archaeon
TAAAAAGAAATAATCACTTTTTCTTTTTAGTTTTCTTTTTCAAAGGTTTTCTACCTCTTCTTTCTCTAGAAAATATCGCAACCAACTTATCATCAATTTTGATTTGTTTAAGCTTAGAGGCTCTTTGAGAACTAATACAACTTCTTCTAATAATGTCTTCAATTTGTTCTATTAATGTTAAATAATTTTTATTAGCCCTTTTTCTAAGAACTTTAGTTTCATCCTCACTAATACTTATTGTTAATTTCATTTTTTCTTAACATAAACCTTTTGAACTTTGAATGATTTGTAAATAGATTCTAATATGTCTGTTCCTGCATAACCTGCCAATAATGAGAGTCTGACATCAAAATCAAAGATTATTCCAATAAAGATACCAATAATAACAGCAATAACAACAGTAATACAATAATATCCCCACATAACTCTTCGTCTTAAAGATAAAGCTTTGAGTAAACCAACAACACCTCGAGTAAGCCCTCCAATTCCTCCAAGAAGGCCTGCTAATACAATAGTTTCCATTAATTATAATTATGAAAACAATTATTTAAGTGTTTTTATTACAAAAACAAACAAAAAATTAAAAAAAATAATAAAAAGTTAAATTAATTTACCAAAATCTAAGTTTATGGAAAAATCCACTATCTCTATCTTCTTGATCTTTTTCCATTCCTCTAAACTTTGTTTTTCCAGATTGCTCATCTCCTAATTTTTCTTTTAACTCTTTAACTGTTTCATAATCATCATTGTCCCAAGCTTCTTGCATTTGTTCGTGAAGATCATTTATTTCAGATCTTTCAGAATGCTTTTCAACAATTTTATCAAATTTTTCTTGGGTTAATTGAGATTCCATTAACGATTTCCATGTAGAAAAATCATTATCTTCAATTGCTTGAATCATAGAGTCTCTAAAAGTTTGCATTTCTGCAATCTCTGCTTCAGATAAATCTTGATCCATTAAACCATACCCTATATGTTGCCCATTTCCTTTACCTTGCGCAGGTCCAAAAGCAGCAACCATTCCAATACTTAAAAGAGCTATTGAAAAAATAGCAAATGTACTTAAAAGTTTTTTATTCTTCATTTTTATATCCCCCATTTTAATAATATAATTAGATAAAAATAATTTCTTTTATAAGTAAGATGGACTTAAAATCCATGCGTTTTATAAATAATAATGCACTCTCTTTTTTATGTCGCCAAGATTTCAAGGTATGATGCCTCAACTAGGAATAGGAACAGAATTGATTTATGCATTTGTGATTATCCTATGCTGTTTAATTATTTATTTTGCGACAAAAGAACTTTACAATATTACAAAGCACCAAGGAATAAGATATTTTAGATTGTCTTTTTTATTCTTTGCAATAGCTTTGTTTTTTAGATCTTTTATTAAGTTTGTTTTAATCTTATTTAACTCTCGTACATTATTTGATATTGCACCAAGAGCATTTGCAGGAGTCACCACCTTTATTTTTATGTATTTTAGTTTAATTGCTATTTTTTATCTACTCTATAGTTTAATTTGGAAAAAAGACAAAAAGAATTTGGGAATTTATCTCATGCACTTATTAGCTTTAGTAATTACAATAATAACTATTTTGTTAGGAAATATTTTAATTTATATTATTTTAAACGTTTTAATCTTAATTTTAATTCTTTACTTAATCTATCAGAAGAAAAGCAAGAAAAAATCAGGACTTTACTTTATCTATCTTTTACTTTTAGTATTTTGGATATTTAATATTCTTGATATTTTCATTCCAAACTTCTTACAATCACTTCAATTAATAATTTACTTTGTGTCAATAGGAATCTTCTTTGTAATATTATATCGGGTTCTTACAAAGATAGGATCAAAATAAAGATGGCAAAACGAAATAGATTAGAGGTAATAAGAGATATTCTAAAGATTATCCAAGATTCACACAATCTAATTAAATTAACACCATTACTAAGAAAATCAAATCTTTCATCAAATAGATTTTACCAATATTTAGAGGAATTAATACAAAAAAGACTTGTTGTTAAAACAGAAGGTCATATTAAATTAACAGAAAATGGGAAAAAATATTTAGAAAGGTATTCTAGTATTGTAAATTTCATAGAAGAGTTTGGATTGTGAAAGATTTCCATGCCGGGAGACTAGGGGGAGTTAGATTACCTCTCTACTTCTATTTGAAAAAATTATTAAGAATTGTTTTACTATCATTTACTGCTTTAAAGACAGCCTCTGAATTTTCAGAAATTCCATATCTTGCACTAAAAATATAACCCCTTTCTTTATGACCACTTACAGCAATATGGTCTATTGCATTGATACAATCTTTAGAATAAGCCCTAATTCTAAATTGTTGTTCCCTATTTATATGGCTATGTGCTTCATTTAAAATGTTTTTTTCTGTTAAATTCTAGCAAGAAATTCGCCTCTTTCTAAGGGGTCGGATGAATTGTGTTTGAGCACTTGACTACCACAAATTATTTCATATGAAAATTTAGACCTTTTTTCCTTTAATTGCTTAAATTCATTTAAAAATTCAGATTTTAGCTTAATAGTATTCCAAGCTTGATTGCTCTCGCCATAAGTCACTCTAACAAGAAGCAATCAACGGACTAATATAATCCTGTTTGCATAATAAAGGGAGATTCTGTGAAATTTCCTTTTGATTTGATTCTAACAAAACCATTACAAACCAATTATTTCTAAAATCCACCCATTTTATTTTTGCACCAGTTAATTCTTTAAGAAATTCCTTATTTATCCCGTTATTCAAAGCCTCAAAAAACTTACTTGCAGAAAATATTTCTAAACCCACAACAGCCCCTTCTTTTGAAATGTCTATGTTAAGAATATCGCTAAATTCTATAGTTTCAGAAGGAGAATTTTTTGGGTCAAAGACAGATAAAACATCGCCCTCACTATCATAATAATGGTCAAATTCAAAAATCCTTCTTCCCATAATTAATTCACGCTCCTGCACTTTTTAAATCTTTTTTTGTTATATTTATTTAAAGTCTTTCTTCCCAAAGGAAAGATAGTAATTATTCTTATTTTATCTCTAAAGGTTATGCAATATGCTCTTCCTTTAGATTTTTTATGAATAAAGTAAAGAGTGTATCTAGTCTCTCCTTCAACATTCTCTTTTTTCACATATTCTAAATTATCTCCTATTTTTAGTTCTTTAAAAACAATCTCTTCTGTTAAGCCCCTATTCCTATAAAATAAATAACTTGTGGGCTTACCAAATTCAAATCCTTTTGAAACATGTTTCAAGATTAATTTCTTAACTTCTTGTGAGTAATCTTTAACCATAAACTATAAATGAATTAATTATTTATATAATTATCAGAAAAAGTTATGTTAAGATGATTAAATGCCCCGATAGGAAAGCAACCTTTTTTTTAATAAAAATATTAAAGAGCCAAAATCAATAACACCAATTTTATCATCGGTAAAATGAAAAAAGCGCCTACGTCATGAAGCTAACTTTTTGTAATAAAAGGCGGGAGTCAAAAAATAAAAATTAAAAAAATAAAAATTAAAAAATTAAGAAGAATTAATATCTTCTTCTGTTGTTATCCTTATTAAAATCTCTTCGTGGTGGTCTATCTTCTTTAGGTCTAGCTTCATTAACTTTCAATTCTCTTCCGTCAACTTCTTTTCCATTCAATTCAGAGATTGCTTTTTTAGCAGATTCATCATCTGCAATTGTAACAAAACCAAAGCCTTTAGATCTTCCAGAATATTTATCTGAAATAACTGTCGCTTCTTCAAGTTCGAAACCTTCAAAAGCTTTCTTCAATCCTTCGTCATCAATACTAAAAGGTAAGTTCCCTACATATATTTTCATTGTGTCCTCCTTATATTTACTATAACTGAGAATCAGAATGACCCAATTCAAGCCTATTAAATATAGATATCTTGAATATTCTATGTTTTTAAAGGTTTGTACACCGAAGTTAGGTTTTTTCAGAGCTCTTAATTAATCCTTCTTCAGCTTCTTTATATTTTTCTAAAGTATCTGTTGGATACCAATAACCTTTATGTCTATGTGCATAAACACTACCCTTTTTTCCACAAAATTTTTCAAAACAATCTCTTTCAATTGAACATTTATCTAAAGGTAAAATTTCTAATACTTTTGGCTCCATAATGTAAGCCCCAGCATTGTTTAAATTAGAAGGAGCTTCTTCAACAGTAGGTTTTTCTATAAATTTAACAATTTTATCTCCATCTAATTTAGCTATTCCATATTGAGTAACATCTTCTACAGGAAAGAGCGCAAGAGTTATGTCTGCTTCTCTTTCTTTATGAAGTTTTATCATAGAGGTCCAATCAAAATCAGCTAAATTATCCCCATTTATGGCAATAAAAGTTTCATTTATATTTTTAGCAGCTTCTTTAATGGCTCCACCAGTTCCTAAAGGTTCATCTTCAATACAATAAGAAATATTAACTCCCAAATTTGAACCATCTTTAAAATATTCTTTTATTTTATCTGCTTTATAGCCGATAGATAATATTATTTCTTTAATTCCGTGTTTTTTAAAATTCTCAATAGCATATTGGATTATCGGTTTTTGATTTATTGGTAACAAAGGTTTTGGAGTGTTATTTGTTAAAGGTCTTAATCTTTTTCCTAATCCTCCTGCTAAAATTATAGCTTTCATGATTAAGTTAAGATGTCTTTAATTTATAAAATTATTCAAATTCAATATCAATCTTTTCAAACGTCTCTTTTATTTCCTCAAGAATATCTTCTAATTCTTGATTAAGATACTTTAATTTTTTTTCTTTAGATGCTCTTTCAGAATCAATTGTCTTTATTTCAGATTTTATTTTATCTATTCCTTTTTCTAAAAATAAAATCCCAGTATCTTCAATTTTAATTTCTTTAATTTCTTGAGTCACATTATTTATTTTCTCAATTAATTCTAAAATTTCTTTATTGTCTAATTTTGCTTCTTTAAGAAAATTCCCTAATTTTTCTATCCCATTTCTTTTAAGAGCCACATTAAAATTTTCTCTAAATTGTTTAACCAAATTCATGTCTGTTTCAAATTTGTGATAAAAATTAGTAAGAGGTTTAAAATCAATAATTTTACTTAGTTCTCTTGTAATTCTTTGCAATTCTGAATTCTTTACTTCTAATTCTTGCTTTTTCTTTTCTTCTTTAAGATATCTTTCAGATTTTTTAATTTCTTTAGCTTCATTTTCTTTATTTTCTAAACTTTCTTTTAATCTTTTTATTTTATCTATGTCTTCATTTAATATCTCTAAAATTTTAGATTTATTTTCTTTAATATTATTAAGTTTTTCAGTGCTTGTTTCAATCAATCCAATTGTTTGAAATTCTTTAAATGATTCTTTATATTGTTTAATTAACATCTCTAAATCTTTGAAAAACTTTTTTATACTATCTTTTGTAGCTTGCATCTCTTTTCCGACGATAAAAGTAATTTTTTCATAACTTATTTTAGATCTTTTATCAAATTCAGTAAAAATATCATCTATCTTTTTAACAATTTCTTTGCCACTATCAATACTTTCTAATCTTTGTATAACTCTTTGTAAATATCCAAGATAATTTTTTAGATTTTCTTTAACAATTAATTTAACTTTTGCATTTACTTTTTTAGCATTTATATCCACATTTTCAAGGACAATAATCTCTTCTTTTAATTCAGAAATAAGCCGAGACATTCTTTGTTTGACAGGATTTAGAAATTCTTCTTCTTTGTTATTAAGTTCTTTTTCTTTATCAGATAACCACCGATTAAGTTGGTTTTGAGATAATCTTTGTTTCTCTTTAACTTGTTTATCTTTTTTAAAAAAATCAAAAATTCCCATATTTTAAATAGAAAATTAGCAATTATAAGGTTTTATGTTGTAGATATTCAATCCCAATAATACTTATAAATTATTAAAGCAATCAGATACAATGATAGATGAGGTAAGAACGCACTATAATAAACATACCTTAGAGTTACTTTATGGTCCCTTTAAAGATAAAGAAGAAAGTTTTAGTCAAAAAGGTTTAATAAAAACCCTTACACCGTATATTCATCAAATAGTATTAGTACAACATTTTGGAAACTCTTCTTATGATAAATATTCTGAAAAAAATAAATCTTTTAGAGGAGATTTAGAGAGAATACCTTCTTTAACCCTACCTTTTATAGAATCTATTAAGGAATCCATATTTCCAGGGGGACTAGTTATAATGTCTTTTAAAAATTCTCAATACAGCCTCTCTGAATTTGAGAATGAAGGAAATTTTTCTATTGGAGGGGGAGATCCTAGAATAAATTGTTTTGGGAATGTTGCTAGGATAATGGATTTGAAACGAAATGTTTTATTTGAAGATAAAAATCGTGTTTTAGAATGGAATGAGATTTATGGAGAAAATATAAGATAAATTAAGTGCTTCTTATCCTGAAATAGTTTGTGCATTTGGATTAGGAAGATATTTCTTAGGAATAGACGACCCCATATCTACATAATAAAACATTATCTACGAGAATGTAAATTTCTTTTAGGTCCACTTGAACTTCTACTTCTTGGACCGTCTGATTTAGAATCATTTCTTCTTGGTCTCGAACCACCTCTAGAATCACTTCTTCCTCTTGAATCTGAACTTCTAGATCTATTTGGACTATCTCTTCTTCCACCACTAGATCTTGAATCTGATCTCCTAGGACTTCTAGAATCTGAACTTCTACTATATGAACTTCCTCTAGAATCACTTCTTCCTCTTGAATCTGAACTTCTACTATATGAACTTCCTCTAGAATCACTTCTTCCTCTTGAATCTGAACTTCTACTTCTTGGACCCTCTGATCTAGAATCATTTCTTCTTGGACCACTTGAATAACTTTTTCTAGGGCCATCTGATCTTCGAGAATCACTCCTTCTTCCATTACTTGGGCTATCTCTTCTTCCACCACTAGATCTCGAATCTGATCTCCTAGGACTTCTAGAATCTGAACTTCTACTATATGAACTTCCTCTAGAATCTAATCTTCTTCCATTACTTGGATTATCTCTTCTAGGTCCTCTAGAATCACTTCTTCCTCTTGAATCTGAACTTCTAGATCTATTTGGACTATCTCTTCTAGAATCATTTCTCCTCGGTCCTCTGCTAAACCTATTATCCCTTCTATCAGAATCAACTTTTATACTAACTCTTTCAATATAAGGTAAATCTAAAGGGGTTATTTTAACACCTTTTAATTGCATTAATCCTCCAAATTTTTCATAATCTCTACTAGCTAAAATTGTGATTGCTTCTCCTTCTTTTCCTGCTCTTGCAGTTCTTCCAATTCTGTGGATATAATCTTTTGGCTCAATAGGAACATCATAATTATAGACATGACTTACATTTTGAATATCTAAGCCTCGTGCAGCAACATCTGTACAAACTAAAATACCTGAGCCTTTTTTCTTAAAATCATCTAAAACTCTTGATCTCTTTTTTTGATCAAGACCCCCGTGGATTGCTTTTGCATCAATGTGTGAATTTATTAAATTACTAGCAACAAAATCCACATTTCTTCTTGTACCGCAAAAGACTAAAACAAAATTTGATTTTTCTTGTTTTAACAAATGTACTAATAATGAAAACTTCATACCATCTGGAACATCATAATAAACTTGATTTAATTTTGAAGGATCAACCTGAGATTCTACAGCTATTTCAACGGCATCTTTAGTATATTTTTTAGCTAAATAGTCAATATCTGGAGAAATTGTAGCTGAAAACATCATTGTTTGCCTTTTTTTAGAACATTCATTAATTATTTTTTCAACATCTCTACTAAAACCCATATCAAACATTCTATCTACTTCATCTAATACCAAAAATTTAATATGATCTAATCTTAAAGTTCTTCTATCTATATGATCTAAAATTCTTCCAGGGGTTCCAACAAGAATATCTGAATCAGCAATTCTTTTCATTTGAGGTTCTATTTTAACTCCTCCATAAACTGCTGTAACACTAAGATTTTTATTTGCACCAAAATCTCTTATAGACGTTGCAACTTGTTCTGCAAGTTCTCTTGTCGGTGTTAAAATCAATGCCTGAATATGTTCACTTGGTTTTAATTTCTCAATAATTGAAGATGCAAATGCTAAAGTCTTTCCACTTCCTGTTGCAGAACCTCCAATAATATCTTTTCCAGCTAAGGCTATTGGAATTGCTTTTTCTTGAATTTCT
>CAZQKH010000018.1:0-2278 GCA_964593105.1 Candidatus Woesearchaeota archaeon
CAGAAGCAACTAAGAATCTTTTAACTAATGATTTTTTCAAAAGAGTTCATTATAATATTCAACAAATGGGAATGGGGGTTGATAAAGCAATTTTTGATAAAAAAAGAGGAGCAATAAATAGTTATCCTTCTAATTTAATTGCAACAAGTATGAGGATTTTAGTAGAGTCTAGTAAAAAAGGTCTTAAAATAGCTGCTGTAAGTTTAATGAGTATATCGCAATATATAAAAAATATAAATAAAATAACCTTAAGATTAAAAGATATGCTTGCAGAAATCTCTTCAGATATGAAGAGTAATATGACTTTTTTAGCACCTTTGCTTTCTGGAATTGTTGTAGGTTTAGCAGCAATGATTACATCTATTTTAACTAAATTAAAACTTGCTGCATTTTCTGGAGAAGGAGCTACTGAACTTGGAGGATTAGGAGGAGTTTTGAATATTTTTGATGTGTCTGCTATGATTCCGCCATATTATTTACAAATTTCTGTGGGAATTTATTTGATTCAGATAATCTTTATTTTAACAGCAACTTTGATAACTATAGATTCTGGAGAAGATAAATTACAAAGAATAAATGCAATTGGAATGAATCTTAAAAAAGGAGTTATACTCTATTTTATTACTGCACTAATTGCTATTTTAGCATTATTCTTGTTAAGTACGCTTGTTTTAGGAAATTTATTTTAAAAACATTTATTAATTCTTTTTGTGATATTTAATTATGAATAAGAAAGCAATTGTTTCAGAATATCTTCCATGGGTTTTAATTGCCTTAGCAGTTTTAACTGTCTTGATGATAACAATCTTTATTTTAAAAGATAAAGGAATTTCTGTTTTAGATAATTTTAAAAATTTATTTAGGGGGCGTTGATGGCAGAATTATCTATTAATCAATTAATTAAAATTATTTTAGGAGTTTTAGTAGTTGTAGCAGTTGTCACATCACTTTATTTTGTTTTTAAAGTGAAGATAGGAAGTTTTTTTCAAAATCTTCCTGGAAGTGCTCCAAAACTTTTCTTAAATTTAATTAAGATTTAAAATGAAAAATAAAAGAGGGATTTTATTGGCTTCAGAAACATTAAAGATAGTTTTATCTGTAATTGCAATTGCAATTCTTGCTTATTTATTGTTTGCATTATATCATGCTAATGCGAGTAGTGAAAAATTAGAACATGCTAAAGCTACCATGGAGAAGATTTCTCAAACAATTAATCAATTAAAATTAAATTCTTCTTATCCTGGAAATATATCTCAAATAACTCCTATAGGTTGGTCTATTTTTAGTTTTGTTCAAAATGAGGTTAAACCAAACCCTTGTTCAGGACAAGATTGTTTATGTATTTGTGAGAGTGTTTATGCGTTTTGGGGGATAAAAAATCGGCAAGAAAATGAATGCGGTAAAAAAGGAGTTTGTTTAATTGTTAAGGATTTGCAGAAATCTCAAGAGATTTCTATTGATAGAAATGGAGGAGCATTTACAAGTATTGAAATAAAAAAAGCAGGCAAATGGATAGAGGTAATTGAAAAATGAATCTTGATAAATTAATAAAGTATATAATCTGGATAGCCTTGTTTGGGATAGCCTTATTTGCAATTTATACTTTGTTTAATAGGTTAGGAATATGATAAAAAGTAAAAAAGCAGAGATGACCACAAAGCAAATAGTTATTTTAATTGTTTTAATTACTAGTTTTGCAATTATTCTTTTCTTTTTATTTAGATTAAATCTTGGTGAAGAGAGTGATAAACAACTTTGTTATAATTCTGTTATGAATCGGGCAAATAAAATGGTTCCCACTGATACTGTTGCTTTAAATTGTAAAAGAAGCTATGTGTGTATTACAAAGAAAGATGATTGCGGATTAATTGATCCAGTTAAAATAAAGGTTAAAACTAAAGAGGATGTTTATGAAGCTTTAGCAAATCAATTATCTGATTGTTGGTGGATGTTTGGGCAAGGAAAAGTTAAATATGCTGGCAAAGATCTGGTTCCTTCTCTTTATTGTTCTCTTTGTTCTCAAATAACTTTTGATAATAGTGTTCAAGATATTTTTGGAGGGAAAACTTTTGATTCAAAAGAATTTTATCAATATATGTCTAAGAATAAAGTAGATTCTCAAAGTAGCCAAACTTATAATGAATATTTGTATAATACAAATGATTTAAGTTTAATTTCAGGTGGACAAAATTATAAGAAAATTGATTTAGAATCTGAATATTATTCTTTGATGGGAGTATTTAGTGGAGTAGATACTATTACTTGGGTAGGTATTGGG
>CAZQKH010000018.1:2378-10238 GCA_964593105.1 Candidatus Woesearchaeota archaeon
TTCTTTGATGGGAGTATTTAGTGGAGTAGATACTATTACTTGGGTAGGTATTGGGGTTGCTGCAGGAACCGTAGGATTGATTTTAGCTCCGATTTCAATAGGTTTGGTTGGGGCTTTGGTCATTGGAGGAGGAGCAGGAGGAACTGCAACATATTTTTTAGCACCTGTTTTAGAAGGATTATCTGGCCAACAATTTATTCCCCCTTCTTTAATAAAAGTTAATTCACAAGAATTTACAAATCTTTCTTGTTCAGAGATAACTACTTTTTCTTAGAAATTTCTTAATTAATAAGTTTTATTAATCTAAATTCTCTTTATAAATTATGAAGAAAAAGAAAGGGGAGATTTTATTAGAGAATATTATTTTTATTGTTCTTAATTTAGTTTTTTTAGGTATTCTTGTTTTGTTTTTAATTAATCAAGGAAGCGGAGCTGTTTTTTTAGAGAAATTTTATGCTAAACAAGTTGCTCTTTTAATTGATTCTTCTTCACCTGGAACTATGATGAAAATTAATTTAGAAAGACCTATGAAAACTGCAGAAAAAAATGGAATTGATTTTAAAGATATTATAAAAATTGAGGGAAATGAAGTGGTGGTGTCCCTGAAAGATAAAAGTTCTTATCGCTATAGTTTTTTTAATGATGTGAAAATTAATTCTTATACGGATGATATTTATTATATTTTTACAATAGAGGAGAAACCTTAAATGAAGAATAAAAAAGCAGATGGAAAGATTATTTCAGTGTATTGGTTTGTGGTGTTGGTAATTGTTGTGGGGGGAATTGTTATGATGGTAAACCTGTATTATAATGCTCCTTACGATGTTCGAGAAGCTGAAGCAAATCTTCTTGCTGAAAAAGTAGCTAATTGCATTTACTTTGGGGGAGAAATGAACCCTGATTTAATTTCAAGCAAAGGAATTCTTAAAGAAGAGTTTAGAGATAATTTTTTAGATAGATGCTCTATAGATATAACTCCTTCTGGACAATGGGTAAAAACACAATATTATATTGGAGTTGATTTTTATAGTTTCTTAAATGAGAAAAAATCAATTTTTAATATAAGTGAAGGAAATTCTAATGCAATATCAGATTGTAAATTAAAAGGTAAAAAATATGAAAAATTAGTTGTTTGCTCTGAAAAAGAATTTTATGTTAAAGGAATTGCACAAGAAAAATATTTGGTTAAAATCCTAACAGTAGTTAGAAAAACAGAACAAAATGTCAAATAAAAAAGCACAAATTGGAGATACTTTGACTTGGATAGTTGCAACACTAATTATTTTTGTTATTTTATTTTTCTTTATTTTTGGTTCTTCCACTTTAGGAAAGACTAAAAGCATTACAAATTTTAAACCAAGTCTTTTTTCTAAAAGTGATATTGGATTTCATGATATTTTTTTAACTAAGTCTTTATTTACTTATTTGGTTTTTGAAAATTCAAAAGAAGGAAAAGAATTAAATAAAAAACTACAAGGAATGGAAGATCATAACATGTTTGAAGAACCTTTAGAAGATCGTTTGTTAGAATTAAAAACGAGGATGAATGGATAAAATGAAAAGATTAAACAAAAAATCAAATGTTCCAATAATTCTTTTTGTACTTGGAGTCTTTGCTGTTTGTGGTTTTGCATTGTTAACTTTCTTTATTTCTGATTTTTCGTTTAGTAATTCTTTTGTAGGAATTGGAGTAATGCAAGGATTATCTTTAGAACATGAGGAATATATTTATTATTTGGATAATGGTGTTTTGGAGGATAAAGCACAATCTTATTTTAATGTGCAAGAAGATGTTCATGGAAAATATCTTTTTGCAGAAAGAAATCAAACAAGATTAAATCCTTCTTTGAGTACAAATTGGAAGAAAAAAGAACTTTTATTTTCTGCAAAATATTATTTACCTTAATAATAAGGTTTATAAATAAATTTAACTAAGTTTGAATATGATTAATAAAAGAGGTCAAGGAATGAGTACTAGTACAATTGTCCTTTTGATTTTAGCAGTTGTGGTGTTAGTTATTTTAATTTTAGGATTTACTATGGGGTGGGGAAAAATTGCACCTTGGCTTTCAAAAAATAATGTAGATGATATTGTGACTTCTTGTGAAACTGCTTGTGTTATGGGGGGAACCTATGATTTTTGTAGTGCTCCTAGAACAATTATTGATAGTCAAAAAAATAGAAATGTAACAACTTGTATTGTTTTATCAAAAGTTAATGATTTTAAATCATATGGGATTAAGAATTGTCCTGCTATGGATTGCTCTTTAGAATGTAATAAAATAGATATAAATGGTCAGATTGGAAGTACAACAAGCAGTAACTTAGATTATAATGTGAAGGATGTTACAAGTTCAGGAACTGACTGTTATGTTCCGATAAAATAATTCTTAAAAATGGCTGATTATTGTTGTGGTGATAAAAGAAATAAGAGTAAGGATAAAAAACGTGAGAAAAAAAAACATCCTTATAAAAAAGGTGGGGCTCAGCGGTCTTCTGGAATAACTTTAAAAAAGAAGAAATAATCTTATAAACTTGCTTTTGTAATTTAACTTATGTTTGAGGTGATTTTTTTATGGTCTTTAGCACTTGTGTGGTTGATATTTGCAACTATCCAAGATATTAAATCTCGAGAGATTGCAAATTGGCTTAGTTTTTCATTAATTATTTTTGCACTTGCTTTTAGATTTTTTTATTCTCTTTTTGTTGGGCTAGATTTTAGTTTTTTTTATTTTGGTTTAATTGGATTTGCAATCTTTTTTGTATTAGGCAATTTATTTTATTATTCTCATCTTTTTGCAGGCGGAGATTCAAAATTAATGTATGCTCTTGGAGCTATTTTACCAATTTATAGTACTCTTGCTTTAAATTTAAGATTCTTTTTGTATTTTATTTTGGTTCTTTTATTTCTTGGTTCTCTTTATGGTATTTTGGCAAGTATTATTTTTGGACTTAAGAATCGAAAGAAGACAGCTAAAGAATTTAAAAAACAGTTAAAAAAGAATAAAATTCTTTTTAGGGTTCTTATTGTCTTTTCAATTGCTCTTCTCTTTTTGGGATTTTTAAGTATTGCTTTTTTTTATTTTGGAATCTTTATTTTTGTTTATGCTTATCTTATTATTTATGCTAAATCTATTGATGAAGGATGTATGGTTAGAAAAACTAAAACTTCTAAGTTGACAGAGGGAGATTGGTTATTTGAAAATGTTAAAATTGGAAATAAAATTATTAAAAAGAGTTGGGATGGTTTATTGAAAAAAGATATTAAATTGTTAAAAAAATATAAAAAAGAAGTTTTAATTCGTTATGGAATTCAGTTTGGACCAGTATTTTTAATTAGTTTTATTTTAATGGCTTTATTTTATTTTTTATGGTCTATTTTTTAAGGAATCCTGTTAGGTAAAATAGTATTTTTGTCATTAATTTCTTGAGGTTTTTCTTCTGATGTTTCTGGAACTTCTAATTCTTGTTCTTTTGGAGATTGTTTTTGTTCAAAATTTTTTGAAGTTATTTTGTCCCGTAAATTTGCTAAATCTTCTGGTGTTTTTTGAGATCTTTGAGATTCAATTGTTTCATTGTTATAAATTGGAAGAACATTAATTATTTGATGACCCATTACATTTCCTGGAATTACTTTAACTTCTTTTGGATTTAATGAATTTTGAAGAATTTGTTTTACTTGTTCTGCTAATTGTTTTGTTTCTTCATCAATATCTTTTTCATTTGCAAGATGATTTTTTGGTATGATAATTGTGTGCCCCTCTGAGATTGGATTTATTTCTAAAATTGCAATTGCTTTTTCATTTTCCATAATTTTTGTTGAAGGGGTTTCTCCGAAAACAATTGAACAAAAGATACAAGAATTTCCGCTTTCTTTGTTTTCTTTTATTAATTTATTTTGTTTAAGAAATTCAATTAATTGTTCATCATTCATAGATTCAATTTGAGCAATTGCTTCCTCTTTTTTATCTTCTGGAAAAGTAGTATTAATTTGTTCTATTAATTGCTTTTTTGTTTCTTTAAGTTGTTCTGGTGAAAGTTCCATGTTTTTAGTTTTTTAGTTTTTTAATTGGATAGATAAATGAATCTATTATATATCTGTATTTTTTTAATTTATACCATCTAAATCCTGTCTCAAATGACCTTAATCTAAAAAATTCTGCTGCTGCTTTAGGGAAGTATTTTGTAGAATATCTTATTGCCCAGCAAAACATTCCTTCGAGCAGGCCATAATATATTGAAAATAGAAAAAATTCTAACCAACTTTTAAAACTAATTGAGGTTTTGTCTAATTGTTTTGTTATCTTTTCTATTTGGTGGAACTTATCTTTATATTTTTTAGAACCATATTTAATTTTCTTTGTTTCTTGTGCTAAGACTCCTCTTTTCCTCCATAATCTCCTAAACTCTTTTTCAAAGAGCGTTGGTTTTAACAGAGAAATTTTGATTACTTTGTAGTAAATTTTTCCCATAAGTAAATAAATTGCAGAGAAAAATATTATTAATATTATTAAATTTAATAAATTATTTTTAAGAACTTGTGTATCTTTTAAATATTTGAAGATTATGAGTGCTATTAATAAAAATAAAAAGGAAGTAATAAATATATTTAAGTAAACACTAATTTTGTCTAAGAAATTCTTTGTGTTCTTAAAGACCTTTTTTATTTGGTTGAACATTAAAAAGTATAGAAATAAGTATTAATAAAGATTTATGAATTGGTTGTAGCAATAAAGATGTGGAAATTTTTATAAAGGTTATGTTCTTCTTGGATTTATGAAAAAAGGTTTGATGTTTTGTTTTGCACTAATTTTAGTTTTATCAATATCTTTTACATCTGCAGGTTTCTTTGGAGATTTTTGGAATAGAATAACAGGGCAGGTTTCTTATGATGATTCTCTTGTTTCAAAAGAGATAGATGAGGGGGTTTTAAAATGTGTGGATTCTGATGGAGAGAATATTTATTTAAAAGGCATAGTTAGTTATTCTGGAAAAAAATATTTGGATTTTTGTTTAAATTCAGGTATTATTAAAGAATATATTTGCGAAGATGATTTAGTAAAATTAAATAGTTACAATTGTCCAATTGAATATAAATGTGAAGACGGGGCTTGTATTAAGGTAGAAAAAGAAGCTGAAAAAGTAAAAGAGGATTCTGATTTGCAATTAGAAAAAAGTGATTTAGATGAAGTGCTAGGGATAGACCCTTCTAATAAAAACGAAAATAAAAAAAACATTTCTAAATATTCAGAAAAAGAAGTTTTTTTGATTTCAGATAAAAATTGGAAAGATGTTTTAAGTGTAGTTCCAGTTGCTGTTTGGACACAGCACACGTCTGGAACAAATCCAATTAAATCAAAACAAACTTTAACAGGGCAATCAATTTATGTTCCAATTCAAGTGCAAGCTGAAACAATTTATAAATATCCTTTATTAATTTATCATGAAGAAACTGAAAAACTTGTTGATTTAATTTCTAATGCAACAATCACTGCTTCTTCAAGCCATGCAAATAGTCCTGCTTCTTATGCAATAGATGGAGATCTTTTAACAAGTTGGAATAGTGGGAATAGTAATCAAGCTTATTTAAAATTAGATTTGCAAGAAGCAAAACAATTTGATAGAATAGATATTTTTAATCTTCATGATAATTATGTAATTAATATATCTGTTTCTTTAGATGGGATAAATTATCAACCTTTTGTTGAAGAACATGTTCTTAGTTTTGGCTGGAATACTTTTGATAAAAATGTTTATGGAAAATATGTTAAAATTGTTTTTAATGATAATCCTTTTGGGTATTCTAACTGGAAAGCCATTAACGAAATACAAATTTATAATAAAGGATTAACAGAAAGTTATGAATCTTTTGATGCTGACTCAATAATTTATTTTATGCAACAATATAATGTAGAAAAAGTTACAATTATAGGGGATAGTCCTCTTGAATTAGACAATTTATTAATTGCTCAACCTGAATTAGGCGTGGGGTTAAATTCAAATCAAATTAAAAGAATTAGTGTAAATGATTATTTATCTTATTGGGAAAATTTTTCAGACGTAGTTTATGTTAAAAATAATTATGAATTAAGTTTAATGGCTTCAACTTATGCTTCTTTAATTAATGCGCCTTTAATAATTCAGGGAACTGATTTAGACCAAAATGTTAATCTTGAAAATAAAAATATTATTTGTGTTTGGAATAATCTTTCTGTAGCAAAAATAAATAAATCCTTAATGTCTGCAGAAGTTATTTCAAGTCACCCCCCTTTACAATTTCCAAGAGATTGCGATGAAAAATATACTTTAGAAGAACTGCAACAAAAATATGTTAATGAAACAAAAACAGATAAGATTATTTTAGTAAATCCTAATGATTTAAATATCAAAGTTCTTGAAGAATTTCAACCTGAAAAATCTGCAAATCCTGTTTATGAACTTTTCACCAAAACTTCTTTATCTTCGCCAATTTTAGCAAGTGCAAAGCATGAAGTAATTATTAGTACAACAGCGACAGATTATAGAGATATTGATGGTTTTATTGAAGATGAAATTAACGAGTTGTTTGATTCAATGCAGGATGCCGAATATTTGACTATTGTTGGAAGCCCAAATTCTATACAAATGACGTGCTTTAATTACAATAGTTATTCATTAGATTCTTGGGATTATTCATTGGTGGATGAGGATAATCTTTTAGATTTAGTAGTGGGGAGAATTTTTAGTATTACTGAATCAGATGTTTCATCAAATATAGCTAGAAGTTTGTTCTATAATAAAATTTTAAAAAACCCTGATAAAATTTTAGTTGCTAGAGGTTCCCCCACTTATGGAATAGCTGCTGATGTTTATATAATGGGAAGTGTTTTGTCTGAGATTGGATACAACACAACAATAACTCCTGGAGGAACTCAAATAGACGATTGGGAGGATAAATTTTTTATTAGTTATAACGACCATGGAAGTGCTTCTTGGGCAGGCATCTCTAGTAATGAAATCCCTTTTTTAGATAGTTCAATAGTAATTACTGAAGCTTGTTCTACTTGTGTTGTTTATTATGGGAATTCTTTTTGTGCAAATATCATACGGAAAGGGGCAATAGGTTATGTGGGGGCGGTGGATAAAGCAAGTTTTAATAGTGTTAATTCTGAAGGTTTTTTAAGTGAAATTTTTGGAAAAAAATCTTCTGCAGGGAAATCTTTTATGAATTCCAAAAAGATTATAGGTTTAACTCTTAATAATAATAATCCCATGAGGGAATATACTTTTATAGGAGATCCCACTTTTAAAATAGATCCTCTTTATTTGTTGCCTCAATTTAAATCAACTCATATTGGAGACTTGAGCAAAAAGGTTAAACTTTATAGTTTAGAAGTTCCTATATTTAAATTTAATATTCCCCTTTATGTCCAAAATTTCTGTCAATGGCCTTGTGAAGGTCATCGCTTTTTTGTTCCTAACCCTCAGAATAGTTTTTATTGGGCTTATTTTGATTTAAATTCGTTGAATATAAATGTGTCTAAAATAGATTCTATTGAAATTTCTGGTAAGAATATTTCTGTCATAGATACTAATTTTAAAGGTTATTTGGGAATTCCTAAATTCACAATCTATGGGTCTTTAAAAGAGGGGTTCAATATTCTTAATTATACCGCAAAAATTAATTTAGGGGAAGGAAATTTTCCAAAAAAGATTTATTTTCAAGATATAAATTTGGAAAATGCAGTTAGAAATAAAATTGGAAAGCTTAATGGCACAATATATATAAATGAAGGTTTATTTATAAGCCACCTCTATTTACATTATAATCAAATTTCAAATCTTTCTGGTATTGAAAATCTCATTAATTTAGAGTACCTT
>CAZQKH010000019.1:0-8612 GCA_964593105.1 Candidatus Woesearchaeota archaeon
CAAAACCTTTAAAAACCACATACACTCACAATTAATATTAGAAAGATATAATTAGATTATTATTCACAATCACACGTCACGCTCATTTTAGTTAAGCGTAGTATGAATGTAATTATGTAAGCCTAGAGGTATTTTTCTAAGTGAATTCATAAGAATTCAAATAAATAAACTAAGGAGAAAAAAATATGGCAAAAATAAGTCCAGTATCGATAAAATATATGATACATGCAAACTTAATTGCAGATGGAACTTTGGAAAAACCAGACGTAATTGGAGCTTTATTTGGTCAAACAGAAGGATTACTTGGTGCAGATCTTGAAATGAGAGATCTTCAAAAAGAAGGTAAAATCGGAAGAATTGAAGTTGAGATAGAAAAAAAAGATAGAAAGACTCTGGGAAAGATAATGATTCCTACAGCTTTAGATCAATCTGAAACAACTTTAATTGCTGCTGCTGTTGAGACTATTGAAAGAGTTGGACCTTCTGATGCTCAAATTGAAGTTGAAAGAATAGAAGATGTTAGAGGAAGTAAAAGAGACTATATTATTGAGAGAGCTAAGAAATTAATGTCTCAGATACAAGGATCAACAGATTCAAGAGAAATCTCAAATGAAATCAAAGATTCTTCAAGAATGTCTGAAATCAAAGAATATGGAAAAAGCAAGCTAGCTAGTGGAGATATTTCCGGAAAGGAAATAATCGTTGTAGAAGGTAGAGCTGATGTTGTTAATTTAGTTAGATTTGGTATAAACAATGTAATCTGTATGAATGGAACAAAGTTACCAGAAGAAATTAAGGAATTAGGTAAGGAAAAAGAAATTACTTTATATCTTGATGGAGATCGTGGAGGAAAGCTTATTGCAAAAAATGTTACTGAAAATGCAAAAATAGCTTATATTGCTTCGGCCCCAGATGGAAAAGAAGTTGAAGAACTTACTAAAAAAGAAATTTTAATGAATTTAAGAAAGAGGGTTCCTGTAGAAGAATACTTTTATGAAAAAAAGAATTTTAGAAAAAAGGAACCTTCATCTTTTATTTTAGATTCTGAAAAAAAAGAAGAATTAAGAAAAATATTCACAAAAAACCAAAAATCAGGAAAAGCAATTCTTTTAGATAATAACTTAAATGTTCTAAAAGAAGTATCTGCAAAAATGTTAATAGGAACTCTTAGAAGAATTAGAGAAAGACCTTCTATAATTGTTACAGATGATTCAGCTACAAATGGATTAATAAGATCTGCAGAAGAAGCGAATGTTAAGGTAATTGTTGCTAAGACCTTTACTACTACAGATACAAATATTAAATTATTGAGCTTCTAAACATTTAAATACAAATTTTCTCGTTTTCTTAATATGATTGAATATTATAAAAAATTAAAAAGTACAGAAAGAATCAAGAAAATACCTAAGTTTGAAAAGGGTTGTTGGATAAATGTGACAAATCCAGATGAAGAAGAAATTAATTTTCTTGTTAAAGAATTTGATTTAAGCAAATCAAATATAATAGATGGTTTAGATATTCATGAAAACTCTAGATTTGAGGTTGAGAAAAAAAGAACCTATATTTATCTAACTGCACCTACAAACAATATTCCACATGAAAATGATTCTTCTTTTTTAGTAATATATGGAAAAGAACAATTTATCACAATCTCTAAACCTTCTTTAGAAATCTTTGAGAGAATCTTAAATGAAAAGGCAAAATTTACTAGCTTTGCTATCTCAAAGAATCTTGTTAAGATCTTATTCTTAGTATCAAGACTCTTTGAGGGATCTGTAAGAAAAATAAGAAAAGAGATTAGGAAAAATAAAACTCATATAACTAAACTTAAAACCACTGATATTGAGAAATTAATAAATTATGAAGATAAATTAAACGATTATATTTCTTCATTTGAAGCTACAATAAATACCTATAATAAAATTTTTAGATCAAAAGATCTTAAATTCATAAAAAAAGATGAAGAAATAATTGAAGATTTAATTATTGATTTAAATGAAACTTTAAATCTGTGTAAACAAACACTAAAAACAATTTCAAACATGAGAACTTATTACTCTACAAAGCTTTCAAATGATTTAAATAAGACTGTTTCAATCTTAACACTAGTTACAATTTTTATTTCAATTCCTACCTTAATTGTAGGAATTTATGGTATGAATGTTATGTTACCTTTTCAAAATAGTTCTGGAGTCTTTGGTTATATTCTTTTATTGATTTTAGGAGTTTTAGCAATCTTATTCTTTATTTTAAGAAAAGCTAATCTAATGGGCTAATTTTAAATACTTGTCACAATCTGTTAAAACAAAGAGGGACAGTTATTTTACCGTCGATAAACCTTTTACAAAGGTTTATAAAAAACAGAATATTTAGAATATTCACTAATTGTCCAAACATATAGTAAAATTATTGTCATTTCGTAATGACAAGATTTATAAACTGAAATTCAATTCAAATATTGTAGAAAACAAAGTTTTCTGCCAATTAAATAAAATGAAAATAGCAAAAATGAAAGCGAAGAAACTATTGGTTTCTTTCCTTGCAATCGCGGTTATTGTATCTGCTTTAATGCTTGTTAGTGCTGGCGAAATAACAGATGATTATATTGTTGATGTTGAAGGTTTAAATGCTTACCATCTTGAAGTAAGTGTTGTTGCTGGAGATAGAATTAAAGTGGAAGTTTACTTCACATCTTTAGTTGATGATACAGACGTAACAGTTGAAGCTGAACTTGAAGGTGAAAAAGTTGATACAAAAGCTATAACTAGTGTTTTTGATGTTGAAGAAAACAAATCATACAAGAAAACATTATATATTGAAGTTCCATTTGAGCTTAAAGACCAAGCATCTGAAAATATTTACTTAAATATTGAAGTTGATGGTAAATTACACAAGACAAATCTTGATGAAATTACTTTAAGAGTTCAAAGACCTTCTTATAATGCTGTTATTAAATCTGTTGTAACCCCAAATTCAATTGAAGCTGGTCAAACATTTCCAGTTGATTTTGTATTAAAAAACATGGGTTATAATGAATTAGATGACTTATATGTTGAAGTAAGCATTTCTGAATTAGGTATTTCTCAAGGACCTGTATGGGTTGGAGATTTAGTTAGAATTGAATGTGAAACCTCAAACACTGATTGCGATGAAGACGAAGATACTGTTGCTGGAAGACTTTTCTTAAATGTTCCTTATTCTGTGGATGAAGGAAATTATGAATTAGAATTTGTAGTTTACAACGATGATGTTGAATCAACAATGACTAAATCTGTATTTATTGGAAAAGACTTCGCAAGTGAAGTTTTAACAGCTAGCACTTCTCAATTGATTTCAGTTGGAGAAAATGCTGAGTTTAGTTTATTACTTGTAAACCCTACAAATAATGTTAAGGTTTATAAGATTGTAACTGAATCTGCTGATGGACTTTTCACTAAAGCAAGCTCAACAATGGTTGCGGTTCCTGCTGGTTCAAGTAAAACAGTTATTATAACTGCAAATGCTGAAGCAGAAGGAAACTACCAATTTGACGTAAGTGTCTTTTCAGGCGAAGACCTTTTAGAAACAATTACATATGATGTATCTGCTGAAGGAAGAACTGCTAACACTACTGTGATTTTAACAGTAATCTTAGCAATAATCTTTTTAGTATTAGTTGTTGTATTAATTGTACTAATTGGAAGGAAACCTCAAAAAACAGAAGATTTCGGTGAAAGTTATTACTAACTTTAGTTAGTAATTTTACCTTTTTTTTATTTTTTTATTTTTTTAACTTTCCCGTTTCTTTTTCTCTTTTTTTAAAGAGAAACCAACCAAGATTTTAATCTTGAGTTTTTTATTTTTAATGATTGGCTGATAGGCTTTTTCTTTTAAAATATATATTATAGAGCAATTATTTTTATAAAGTAGTTTTAGATAAATTTATTATGGGAAATCAATCAATTGCAACTAAATCTTGTGGAAAGAAAATTGTAATTGAAAGGTATGAGCCTTGGAATGAGGAAAATAAAAATTCTTGGGGATATGATATTGACTTAGTTGAAATGGATACTAGAACTCCTTCTTTTAATGGAGTTTTTGCAAAAGAATTAGATAACCATTATTTGACTGAAAGTGTTGGAAATCCCTCTTCATTTCAAAAAATTTATGATAAAAGTGAAAAAAGTATAGTTGATGAAGAATTGTATAAAGAAATATTAAAAAGAGCTGAAAAATTTAAAGAAGAAGAAATCTATAAAACCTTTTCTCTTAAACAACATAAAAAATTCCCATTTTTTAAAATACAAAGAATTGAAATATTTCCAGAAATTATTGATACAACCCCCTTAGGCAAAGCAAACCAATTAGAAATTGCAGTAGTAGAATAAATTAAATCTTTAACTCAAACCTAAACTAACCTTCATAGCAATATCAACTTGAAACATCACATAAGGATTTAATTTTGAAATCCTTTTTTTGATTCTTGATTTATCTATTGTTCTAATTTGATTTAATAAAATTGTAGAATCTTTAGATAATTTAGAATCTTTTTTTGAAAGAAAAACATTTGTAGGAAAATCTTTAGAATATATTTTAGATGTTAATGGGGCCACTATGATTGTTGGGCTATATTCATTTGAGATATTATTTTGAATAATTAATGCTGGCCTTACTCCTCCTTGCTCTGAACCTCTTATGAGCTCAAAATTTGCAATAATCAAATCTCCTCTTAAAACTTTTACCATTTCTCATCCTTATCAAAACCATCCATTAAAGTGCTTTCCCACTTTTTAGAGATTTTTAAACTGTCTTCTGCCATTTCCTTACAACCTTCAATCATCAATTGTTCTTGGTTTCTTTTTTGACTTTCTGCTAATTTTATTAAATTCAAAATCACCTCTTCATAGGTCTGTTTTTTTGTATTTTTAAATTTATTAAGAGAATCCCTTACAGATTCATTTAACTGAATTGTTGTTACCATATTACTATAGCATAACTATAGTTTATAAATTTTTGTAGCTTTTATAATTAAATCTTTAAACTAACTATCTTACTAACACCATCATGCATTGAAATTCCAAAGAGATTTGTTGCATTGGTGATTATTTCATCATTATGAGTTATTACAAGGTATTGTCCTCTTTGCATATATTTCTTAAGGAGAGCCCCTAAACGCTCTGAATTCCTTTTATCTAAAGCAGCATCAATTTCGTCTAAAATATAAAAGCAATATGGTCTTAACTCCTGTATTGCAAAAATAAGCGATAGAGCCACTATTGTTTGTTCTCCGCCTGAAAGAGATTTAACATCAAAATACTTCCCGTGACCAGTCTTAACAATAATACTAACGCCTCCATCAAAAGGATCTTTTCTATTTTCTAATTCTAAAGTAACTTGTCCTTTTGTGCTTAATTGAGAGAAATTTCTTGAAAAAATCTCATTTAATGAATTTAAAGTGTTTAAAAAACTCTTTTTCTTTTTAATATCAATTTCATGAATTATTTTTAAAATACTTTGTTTTTCTTTAGAAACCATTTCTACTTTTTCTTGAATTTTATCATATTCTTCTTTAATTGAATCATAGACCTCTAATGATCTTAAATTAACAGAACCTATTCTTGCGATTGTTTCTTGTGCTTTGTTTAACTTTGAGATTAATGCTTCTTTATTCATCTTAATAACTTCTACATCTGGAAATTCCAACATTTCAGTTTCAAAATTTTCAATTTCTGCGTTTATTCTTGCTTGATCTATTTTAAAATTATTAATTATTTGCTCAGTATTGTAAATTTGATTATTTTTAATTGAAACATTGTTTTCAACTTCTCTAATTTTATTTTGTAAACCCTCTCTTTCTAAAATTAATTTTTCAAATTTCTTTGTTAATTCTTCTTCTAATCTTTTCTTTTTCTCAAGAAGGGTCTCTTTTTTTGTTAAAAAATCTTTTAATTCTTGAAGCTCTTGAACAAGATCCTTTTCTTCTGTAGTTAATTGTTTTATTGAAATCTCTAATCTTTCTGTTTCTCTTTGTTTAAAAGATATTTCAGAATCTACATTTTCTTTACTTCTTAAAGAAATCTCTTGAACTTCTAACTTGGTTGTTTCATATCTTTCTTCTATATTTGTAAATTCTCCAGAATTCTTTTCTAAATTATTTCTCTTCTTAACTAAACTAATTAATTCTTGCTTTGTTGTTTCTAATTTCTCATTTAAAGATCTTATTTGATTTTTCTTTTCTTGGATTGCCCTTAAATTAAGAATATCTGATTGTCTTTTTAGAATTTCAGATGATAAAACATCAATATCATTGCTCAATAAATCTTTTTTACTATAAATCTCAATTAATTCCTTATCGGACTTATCTATTTCATTTTTTAAAGAATCTATTTTAGGTAAAATTTCTTTTTTTATACAAGAAACGTGATTTAACGTTATCTTATTTCTACAAAGAGGACAAAAATCCATACTTGAAACTTTATTTACTATTTTCTTTTGATTTTCGACTTCATATTCATTAGTATGAATTAGCTTTTCTAATTCTCTTTCTCTTAATTTTAAGTTTTCTAAAGAATCTTTTTTTTGATTTAAAATTAATTTTAATTCATTTAATTTATCTGAATCTGTTTTATTATCAAAAAGCTCTAAAGAAAGATTTTCTAATTGCTTTAAAATGAATTTTGATTCACTTTCATAATTAACTAATAAATCTTTTTTATCTTCAACTCTTTCTTGAAGAGATTTTAATTCTGATTTAATCATATAAAACTTTTTTCTTTTTTCTTCTAATTCTTCTAATTCTCTTTTCTTAGATTTTAATTCTTTTTCTTTAATTTCAATATCTGGAGATTCTTGATTAAGTTCTTTTACAGAAACTTTTGCTTCCCTTAAAGTATTTTCAAAATTTAATTTTTGATTTTTCACTACAATTACTTTTTTTTCATTATTTTCTAATTTTACTCTTAACCCTGCAATGTCTGCCCTAAGATTTGCTATTTCATTGTTAAGTTTTTCTTGTTCAAAGCCTGTTGAATCCTTAATTGTAGAATTTATATTTTTTATTTTTGATTCTAATCTTTCTATTTCTGATTTAAATAAGGTGAGTGTCTTTTTAACCTTACTAATTTCTTTATTTCTCTTTTCAATTTCTTGTTCAAGGTTTTGTTTTTCCTTTGTTTTTTTTATTAAATTCTGATATATTATGCTAGCTTTAAATTTTTTAACATCTTTTTCTAGTTTTTTAAATCTCAAAGCTTCTTGTCTTTCTTTTTCTAAATTATTAAGATAAGCTGTTCTTTCTCTTAATATTGCCATAACTTCCTTTAATCTTTCTTCAGTTTTGTTTAATTCTCTTAAGGATTTTTCTTTTCTTGCTTCATAAACTGAAATTCCTGCTACTTCTTCTATTACTCCTCTTCTTTCATCTGGTTGCATTCTTACAAAATTTTGAATTTCTCCTTGAAGAATTATATTAAATCCATTTGGATCTATTCCTGCTTGAGCAAGAAGCCCTAAAATCTCTTGCCTTGTTTTTACATTATTATTTATTTTATACACGCTTTGGCCATTTCTTCTAACAATTCTTTTTATTGAAACTTCTTTTTCATTTAAAGAAAAAGATTTATCTGAGTTATCAAATATTAATTCTACAGAAGCTTCTTTTGATGGCGACGCTGCTTTTGTTCCTAAGAATATTAAATTTTTAGCTTTTGCTGCACGCATTGATTTTATAGATAGACGTCCTAAAACAAAACATAAAGCATCTGAAATATTACTTTTTCCAGATCCATTGGGACCTAAAATAACATTAATCCCAGATGTAAAAGGTAATTCTGTTTTTTTTGGAAAACTTTTAAATCCATGTATCACCAATTTTTTAATATGTGCCATTGTAATCTACAGAAAAAAGACAATAATGTTTTTAAATATTTAGAACAACTTATTTTGCTTTAAATTAGCACAAGCTCGTTTCCAAGAAGACCAAGATTTTCTAAAAATACCTTTGTCCTTGAATTCAATAGCATTTTTTTCTAAAAATTTGCAAGTTGAAGGATCTGAAGGATATCCTGATCCTACGCCATTTCCATAAATCTCTTTTAATTTATGCATTTCTCTTTCTCTCACACACTTTGCTAAAATAGATCCAGCTGACACAGAAATATGATTTACATCTGCTTTATGCTCGCAAACAACTTCTAAATTTGAAAGATTTTTTATTTTTGTTTTTAATGTATCTGTCCATTTTAAAATTGAAACAGAAGGACAATCAACAATTACTTTTATTTTTTGATCACCTTTATTTAATTTATTTATTATCTTTGCTGTCATTATTGCTTCTAATTCATTTAAATTTGTTCCACTTTCTAAACTAGAATCTATTTCATCTGAAGTGGACATAACCACTTCAAATTTCTTAGACAACCCCTTTATTTTTTCTTCTAAAAATTCTCTTCTTTTTTGAGTTAAATCTTTACTATCTTTGACACCAAGCTTTCTAAATTCTTTTTCTATTTCTTCATCCACAATACATCCTGCAAGAACCATAGGACCCATAACTGGCCCTCTTCCAGCATCATCAATTCCCATTTTTAACATATGGTGAAAAACTCAGAATTCTTTTTAAGGGTTTGTATACT
>CAZQKH010000020.1:0-8426 GCA_964593105.1 Candidatus Woesearchaeota archaeon
ACAAAATTAAACCATCTTTTTCTAAAGGGTGCTTATACTTTTCAATCTCCCCTTCAGAAGGAATAAATCTTTTAGTTAAATCTCGCTTAACTTTCTTAAACGATTTTAGTTTTCCTAAGCTCTACTTCTGTTTCTGCTTTCTTAATCAAAAAATCAAGATCCATAAAAACAATTCTCTTTTCAACTTTTTAAGCATTTATTCTCTTAAAAGCAACTATTCTACCCTATAAACTGCATAACCTTTTCGAGCCTTTCCACTAACCTTTATTCCAACATCATCTCCTGCATTAACTTCTTTCACATCTTTACCATTAATCTGCATACTTTCTACAATATCTTCGAAGTTCACCTCTTCTCCACCAACAATTCTTATCTTATCTCCAATTTTTAAACTACCTTCTAACTTTAGGGCAATAACTCCTACATTTTCAAAAAAGTTCATAACAGTTCCTAAAGGCTTTCCAAAGTTTTGTTTTTCTTTGTTTTTTGTCATATTTTGCTTAAGAATTTAATATATTTAAAATTAATGAATTAGACCTTTAGGTCATTCCTTGTGGGAAATTTTTCAAATCAATAGCCCCACCAGGATTCGAACCTGGGTCTCTGGCTTCAAAGGCCAGAACACTTGGCCACTGTGCTATGGGGCTATCTAACTCTTAAGAGTCTTACACATAAAATCTAATTTTAATTTATAAAAGTTGCTATAATCATATTAACCCAGCAATAACAAACTTAAAATTAACTCCCAAATACTCCTATGCAACCACCCCCCACAAATGCTCGCCAACTAATATAAAGAATTCTCAACTTTATACATCATGAGAAAAGCATATCTCGAATGTCAAAAAATAGGGGGAGGTAGGCTTGAAGAAGAGTGTATTGTTTCGATTGAACTTGCTGATGGAACTCAAACTTCAGGACTTATGAATGAAGAGTACTTTACTGAAGATGGTAAATTAGAAGTTATTTACTTAGGAGAATTTGATGAAAAAATAACAGTAATTTTGCCTCAAAGTCTAAGTAAAGGAGAGTGTATAGAAGTAAACTCTAAATTAGTTGCAGAAATAATTTAACTGAAAACAGAAGTGTAAAAAATCTCCCGATTAATCTCTTGCCTTGCAGGAGTTATTCTCTTTATTATATTTTTTATTTTATTTTCTTTATATCTTTGCCCAACTAAAACATGGGCCAACTTATTATATTCTATGATCCCCTTAGATTTGGGTTTTCTTTCAGCCCAAGGTTTAAAAAAAGAAACAGACTTAACAGCCTCCACATCATGGGGAACAACAGCCAACACCGGAACATCAAGAGTCCTTTCAATCTCTGCAATACCCAATTCAAATTTTTTATTATACACTTTATTTAAAATAAGTCCAATAATTTTAAATCCTCTTTCTCTTGCATTTTGAACAGCCTTCAAAGTAGTTCCCAAAGTAACATGATCTGGAGTTGTTACAAGCAACAATTCGTCAGAAGCCAACATAACAGCCAAAGTTTCATCATTTAAAGCAGGAGAAGAATCAAGTAAAATAAAATCATATTTTTTCTTAATAGATTTTAAATGGTCTCTTAATTTTAAAGGATTTATTTTTGGTTCTTTAAAAATCGTAGCAGGAATTAAATGAAATCTATCTAAACTATAAATTGCTTCATGAATATTTATATCTCTTTCTAAAACATGATGCAAGGTTCTTTTAGGATCAATAACATTTAAAGCCAAACCAAGATTTGGAGCAGAAAAATTACAATCAACTAGTAAAACCTTTTTGCCAAGCGCAGCCAAACAAGAACCAATAGAGATCACACTAGACGTTTTTCCAACACCTCCTTTAAGACTTAAAACACCCACAATTTTACCCATTAAAAATATAAAATAATCCTTGTTTAAATAACTTATCAATGTTATTACTTCTTCAAACACAAAGCCATCACAAGCTTTAAAAAACATAAATTCAAAGTAATTAGATGGTTAAAGAAGAATCAGAAAAAGCGACAAAAAAAGTCTCTCAAAAAGAATATGAAAAACAAGTCTTAGAACTAGCTGAAAAAGGATTAACTAGTGAAAAAATAGGGCAAACCCTAAGACAAAAAGGAATTCATCCAAATGATTTTCAGAAGAAAATTTCTAAAATTCTAAAAGAAAACAACAAATATATTAATCCTGATTTAAAAAATGTGGAAGTAAAATTGGAGGCAATAAAAAAACATTATGATAAAAATAAGCAGGACAAAAGAGCAAAAAGAGAAAAAGATAGAATCTTTTCACAATTAAGAAAATTGAAAAAGTATTTTGGTGTTGAAACAAGATAATTAAAAGTTTTTTAAAATCAAAGGGGGATAAAATGCAAGAATTAAATAGTAAATTACATTCTGAAATTCAAAGAATATCAAGCAAATTCTTAGAGACAATAAAAAATAAAGAACTACAAGTAATAAGTCATTTTGATACAGACGGTATTTCTTCTGCAGCAATAATGGTAAATTGTTTAAGAAAATTAGATCAAAAGTTTACATTAAAAATAGTAAAAAGTTTATCTAAAGAAATAATAGATTCTTTGCCAAAAAACAAAATAACTTTATTTTTAGATTTAGCGTCGAGCAGTACAGAGCATATAAAACAAGCAAATCTAAAAGAGGTTTTTATTCTAGACCACCATGAAATAGATTTAGAAATTCCTGAAAATATTGAAATCATAAATCCAGAACTTAATGATAAAGAAAAAATAAGTGCTTCAGGAATTGTTTATCTTTTCTGTAAACAAATTAATGAAACAAATAAAGAATTTGCAAAACTAGCAATTCTGGGAATGGTGGGAGATGGTTTAGAAAAAGAAATAGATAAACTAAACCACGGAATCTTAGAAGACAGTGATGTCTTAAGAAAAAAAGGGCTAATACTTTATCCTTCAACAAGACCCCTTAATAGAACTCTAGAATTCTGTTCAGAACCTTTTATTCCAGGAGTTACAGGAAACTCTGAAGGAGTTTTTGAAATATTAAGAGAAGCAAATATAAAACCTGAAGAAGGAAAATACAAAAATTTAATTGATTTAACAAACGAGGAAATAGACAGATTAACAACTGCAATAATGCTAAGAAACCCTAAAATAAAAAATAAAAAATTAGTTGGAGAAATTCTTTTAATAAAATTATTTGGAAAATTAGAAGATGTCAGAGAAATAAGTGCAAAAATAAATGCTTGTTCCAGATTTGGAGAGTCTGCTATTGCTTTAAGATTTTGTTTAGAATCACCCTTAGCAAAAAAAAGAGCTGAATCAATACATGCAAAATATAGGCAATTACTTTTAACAGGATTAAAAGAAATAGAAAATTCAGAGAAAATTCAAGGAGAAAAATTCTTAATTATAAATGCTAAAGAAAAAATAAAAGATACAATGATTGGAACTTTAATGAGTATTTTATCCTATTCTTCTTTATATTCAGAAGAAACAATAATTGTGGGACTTGCAAAAAATAGTGAAAAAATAAAAGTTTCTGCTAGAAATGTTGGGAGAAAAGGCAGAAATATTAGAGAAATATTAGAAAAAGTTGTAACGCCTCTTGGTGGAGAAGTAGGGGGCCATGAATTTGCAGCAGGATGCACAATAATGCAAGAAAAAGAAAAAGATTTTTTAGAAGCATTAAAAAGAAATCTAGAATTACAAGTTATTAAAATCTAAAATTCCCACAACCTTTAAAACCTCTAAATTTATTCTAATTCTATGAAATTTGAAGTAGGAGACATAGTAATTTGTACTGTTGAAAAAATACGGGGAACAACTGTATTTGTAAATATAGAAAATAAAAAAGAAGGGTATATTGTATTAAGTGAAATTGCTCCAGGAAGAATAAGAAATCTAAGAGATTATGTTGTCCCAAAAAAGACAATTGTTTGTAAAATTTTGAGAATTGTGGAAGATAGAATAGAATTATCTTTAAGAAGAGTTACCCCAAAAGAACAAAAACAAGCAAAAGAAAGATGGAAACTAGAAAGAAATTATCAAAGTATTTTAAAAAGTGTTCTTAAAGAAAAAACAAAAGAAATTGTTCAAAAAATCTTACAAGATCAAGAGATATATTCTTTTTTAGAAGAAGCCAAAAGTGATTCAAAAAAATTAGAAAATTTAATTGGAAAAACAGATACTAAAAAAGTATTAGATATTTTGGGCACACAAAAACAAAAAAAAGCAATTCTTAAAAAAGTTCTTCAAATGCACACTAAACAACCAAATGGACTAAACATAATCAAAAACATCTTACAAAAAATAGATAAAGCAGAAATAAAATATCTTTCTGCAGGAAAATATTCAATAAAAACAGAATCAACAGACATTAAAAAAGCTGACAATTTAATGAAAGAAATCTTTGAGGAAATAGAAAAATCAGCAAAAAAACAAGGCATAGAAATTATAAATCTTCAATAAAAGTAAACTACTTTTTAGGACACCTAAATCTTTAAATAAGCAAAAAATTACAGATTTTTATGGATAGAGACAGATTTAAGACAACAATCATAGGAATAATCTTTGACCCAAAAACAAGAATGGTTTTAGTGGGAAGAAATAAGGGAAATGATAATTTTAGTTTTTTAGAGGGGAATTTAACATATGATCAAGAATTAGATATTAAATTAAAACAAATCACACAAGAAAAAACAGGATATAAAATACATAATTTAGGTGCAGTATACATTGACAATTGTTTAGATAAAAAAACAGAAAGTAAATGTAAAGAAAAATTAGAAATATATTTCTTATGTGAAGCGACAGAAGGACAAGAAGAACCTGGAGAAGATGTTGAAGAATTAAAATGGATCAAACCTTCTGAAGTTGAACAGACCTTAGGAATAACATTGCCCACAAGATTAAAAGAATATATTATGAATCTTGAATAATTTTAAATGAAACTCAAAAAGTGTTCTAAATGCAATTCTTATACCTTAAAAGAAAACTGCGATAAATGTAAAGAAAAAACAAAAGACGCACATTATAAATTTGTTAGAGTTAAGAAAAGTTAAATTCTTAATCACATCTTTAACAAAAAAATCTTTTAATTAACCCTAAATTTTTTAATAATTCTTAAATCTCGTCATCCTCAAAAGAAAAAAATTCAAGATCTAAAAAAATCCTTGTCTAGCAACAAAAGAAAACTTTTCATAAAGATCATTAATTGCCCTAATAAGGGAAATTTAAATTTAGTTAATAAAAATTATCATAATCTAAACCAACTTTCCTTGCTTTTCAAAACCCTCATCTAATATTGGCTTACCATAAACCCCATCATATCCTGGCTTAACCTTTATTTTACCATCACGATTTCTTAAAATTAATTTAATCAATTTTTTATCAATTTCTTTTTCCAAAAACTCTTTTTCAGAAACTTCTAACAAAATATTAAATTCAACTTCAAATTTATCAATTAAATCATTATAAACTGTCCAAGTTTTCTTAGCATTAATCCCGACCCCTAAATAAAGGGAAATAATTTCATGAAGCGGAAGTAATTTAAAAAAAGGTTTTGATTTTTTATGTTTAAACCCTTCGTCATATTCTGCCAATTCCTCTACACGATTTTCAACACCAATTGTTAAAGGGCGTTTACATTTAGGACAAATTCCTCCAAGTTCTTTTGTTTCTTTTGGGCTACAAGAAAAACCACAATCTCTATGTCCATCATAATGGTAAATCCCATAACCAGGATCTGTTTCAATAGTTCCCACAAAACTATTTTTTCTTATTTGTTTGATAATTTCAAAATAAGAATCTGTTTTTTTAAAAAGAGTGGCTTCTCGACCTAATCTCCAAGGCCAAAAACTATGCGCATCACTAAAACTAACAATTGAAATATGTTCTAATTCTTTTATTCTCCAATTCATAGGCGGATCACTAGATATTCCAGTTTCAATTGCATGAATGTGTTTAATTTCATCTTTAAAACATTCTTTTAAACTATCAAAACCAGATTTACTTCCAAAAATTCCAAACCACGGAGTCCAACAATTATGGGCAATAAGATTTTCAGTAACATAAGAATTATCTCCCTCAACTTCAAGATTATAAACATTTCCAAAATATTCTTTCTTCTCAATCTTAAAAATAGGGATAAAAAAATAATCTTTATCTACCCAAGCCCTTCTTCTAGATAACTTTGTCTTAAATTTTTTAAATTCGTCTAAACCCAATAAATCTAGATTCTCCTCAAAAAATAACAAATTATCAAAAACAAAAAGATCTTTTCTTGCAACAATTCTTCTATCTCCAATAAAATTAGGTCTTTTCAACCTCCGTTTATTTATCTCTTCTGCACTAATAACACTTATACTAGGAAGAATTCCTAATTTCAAACAAATCTCTTTAAACTGATTAAATAAAATAAGAGAAGTGGTATTTCCAGTATCTCCCCTCCACCACCCAATTAAAAGTTGTTTTAACTTTTTATGGGGCAAATTTAAAAACCACGAAGGTAAAGCCTTATTATAAGACCTCTTCTCCCCCTCAAGATAAAATGTTTTAAAAAAATCAAATAAAAGTTTAGAATAAACTTGTAAAGTTATTGCTTTTGATTTCTCTTTTTTTATTTTAATATTCAAGGAAGGACCAAAAATCTCGATTAATAACTTTTGAACATCTTCAATATAATCTTTCTCTTTTGCATTAAAAGTAAAGGAAATATGATCTTTAGTACAATACCCTTCTGCAAGATAATACCCCATTAATCTGCAAAAATCTTCAGAAACATTTATCTTATTATTAACCGGTATGTTTTTTACAAAAATCTTTTCTTTTCTTGGCTTAATAAAATTTCCTTCAACATATCCTTTAACAAATTCAGACAAAAAGAGAAAATTCTTATCTTTAATTTTATTATATCTTGGATAAAGAATAATATCTCCTCTTTCCAAATCTTTACATTGAACCCATTCTTTTTTATATGTTTCAAATTTCTTTATCTTACATCCTTTTTTTAAATAAGCACAAGTCGGCTTGCAAATTGTGTGAAAAGAATTTTTACAATCCTTATGACTCTTTATACTATAAATAGGGTGTTCTGGGGTGAAAAAAGTTCCTTTCCTTAAACAAGACGGAATAATATTTATTACTTCCCCTTTAAAAGGTCTATTTAAAACATTACTCACTTTATTATATCTGCCTTTATGAGTTAAAACAGAATCTCCTATTTTTACACTTTCTATATTTTTTACACCTTCCAGAGTGTGAATCAAAGAACCTTTAACCAAACAATGCGCAGGAATAATTTCAATATCTTTAGATATATTCCTCAAATCTTTAACAAATTTGTCTCCAGGTATCTTAAAAATGGGCCTACCATCATAATCTCGACGACCTTTAGTATCAAAATATTTATTTATTTCATCTGCAACCTCTAAAGAAGGAACCAAAACAACAACATGAATTCTTCGTCCTCTTTCTTGAGTATACATTAAAGAAATTTCTCCAGAGATAATAAATGGAAATTTTCCTTCATCATCTTCATAATAATAAAATCCTTTGTCTCCAGGCTTAAGATATTTTTTAATTTCTTCTAACCAAATCGGATGTGTAAAATCTGAGGTTCCTAACAAACCAATTCCTTTCACACGTGCCCATTTAACTAATTCAGGAATTGTAATGTTTTTACTACATGCTCGAGAAAACCTAGAATGTAAATGAAAGTCACCAATTAGAATATTTTTAAAGTCCATTATCTAAAAAACTAAACAAAAGTTTTTAAATATGCCTTTCATAAAAAAACTAATGAGAAAAATATTTTTAGGCCCACCCGGTTGCGGAAAAGGAACATATTCAAAAAGAATATCTCCAAAACTAGGAATTCCCCATATATCTACTGGAGATTTATTTAGAGAACATTTAAAGAATGAAACAGAAATTGGAAAACAAATTAAAGAAATAATGGATCAAGGAAAATTAGTTTCAGATGATATAACTATTCAAATGGTTAAAGATAGATTAACACATGAAGATTGTCAAAAAGGTTTTATTCTCGATGGGTTTCCAAGAACAATTCCTCAAGCAGAAAAACTTCATGAAATGACTAGTTTAGATGTTGTTACAAATTTAACAATTCCAGAAGACATTTTAATTGAAAAAATTTGTGCTCGAAGAAATTGTAAAGATTGTAACAAAGATTATAATCTTGCCGACATAAAAAGGTCAGGGGTAAACATGCCTTCAATGCTCCCAAAACAACAAGGAATTTGTGATGACTGTAAAGGAGAACTAATTAAAAGAGATGACGATACTGAAGAAATAATAAAACACAGGTTAGAAATTTATAATAAAGAAACAGCTCCGCTAATTGATTTTTACAGAAATAAAGGATTGCTAAAAGATATTGCAGTTACAAGTCCACCCGATGAAATGGTAAATAAAATTTTAGAGATGTTAGATACATTAAAAGAATCT
>CAZQKH010000021.1:0-6579 GCA_964593105.1 Candidatus Woesearchaeota archaeon
AAAGATTTAGTTAGAAGAAAAAATGCTTTTTCTATTGGAGGTTTGCCAGGCAAGTTAGCAGATTGTTCAAGTAAAAAAACAGAAGAATCTGAATTATATTTGGTGGAAGGAGAAAGTGCAGGAGGTTCGGCCAAGATGGCTAGAAACAAAGAGATACAGGCAATTTTAGGATTAAAAGGTAAAATTCTTAATGTTGAAAAAGCAAGTCCTTCAAGAGCTTTATCTAGTGAAGAAATTACAAATATGATTACTGCTATTGGAACCGGTGTTGGAGAACAATTTAATATTGAAAAAGCAAGATATGGAAAAATTATAATTATGACCGATGCAGATGTTGATGGTGAACATATTAAAACTTTGCTTTTGACTTTCTTTTTTAGGTTTATGCCTCAATTAATTGAAAATGGAAATATTTATGCTGCAATGCCTCCGTTATATAGGGTTAGAAAGAAAGTAGATCATTATGTTTATTCTGAAGAGGAATTGAAAAAGTATTCTGCAGGTTCAAACAATTTAAATGTTACACGATTTAAAGGTTTAGGTGAAATGAATGCTGAACAATTGTGGGAAACAACAATGAATCCAAAGACTAGAACGATTAAGAAAATTTATATTGAAGACGCTGTTGAAGCTGATCAAACATTTTCAATGTTAATGGGTGATGATGTTCAAGCACGTAAAGAATTTATTCAAGAAAATGCTAAGGAGGCCGAGTTGGACGTTTAAAATGGCAAAAAAAGCAAAAGTACAAACACCTGCATGGATTTTAGAAGGTTATGATAGTCCTGCTGATTATAATAAAGCAAAAGGAATTAATAAAAAAGAAAAAAAAGTTGGTTCTGGCTTAGGATCTTCTAAAACATTAAATTCTGGAAATAAAACTTTTAAAATTAGAGAATGTCCTAAATGTAAAAGCAATGATGTTGGGGTGGTGTTAAGTGGAAGTGATTCAGAAACAGGTGGAGGAAAAGATTGGGAATGTAGAAAATGTAAATGGAAAGGCAAAGATATTATTGAAAGAGATTTAACAGAAAATGAACTTATGAAATATTTAGATAAAAAGGGGGAGAAAATAGCATAATGGAAGAAGCACCAAAATTAGATGTTCCAGAAGAGGAAGTTAAAAAAGTTAAAGAAGAATCTAAAGAAGAATCTAAAGAAGAAATGAAAGATGTAGAAATTTTAGAATTTGGTTTATCTGAAGAGGAAATAAATGAATTAATTGAAAAACTAAATCATTTAAAACAAATTAAAACAGAAATATCTTTTGAAGTTGACGAGGAAAATGAGTTTTTAATAAAATACTTAACTGATGAACCTGTAGATACTAAAACAGATATAAGTGATATGAGTATGAGGGGTTAAAATAAAAAATGGAAGAATTAAAGGCAAAAGAAAATGAAATGGAATTAATAAGATTAGATGGGGCTAACATGGATATTGATTTGGTATCTAAAGATAAAATTCCTTGGAAACAGATGAAATGTCCTTGGAATGAAGTAGATAAAACAGATAAACATAAATGTTGTGTTAAAAATATTTCCATATGTCCTTATTTTTGTGGAATAGAATATCTTGATAATGTATTGTGTTGTTATCCTAATAAAAATAAATTAGTAAATAATAAAATTAAAAAATAAAAAATGACACCCAAAGAACCAGAAAAACCAATAACAAAACATCCAGAGAAAGAGAGAGGAGTAGTGAATACTGAAGTTAGTGTAGAGATGAAAAAAGCATATTTAGATTATGCTATGAGTGTAATTGTTTCACGAGCTATTCCTTCAATTGAAGATGGGTTAAAACCTGTTCAAAGAAGAATTCTTTATGCAATGCAACAACTTAATTTAAAATATAATACTCAAACAAAAAAATCAGCAAGGGTTGTTGGGGATGTTATAGGTAAATATCACCCTCATGGAGATAGTGCTGTTTATGAAGCAATGGTAAGGATGGCCCAAAATTTTTCTTTAAGATATCCTTTAGTTTATGGTCAAGGTAATTTTGGGTGTTTTACAGCAGATACTGAAGTTAAACTTACTGATGGTAGAAATTTAAATTTTGTGGAATTAATAAAAGAGCATAATCAAGGGAAGAGAAATTTTACTTTTACTGTGGATGAAAATAATTTAATAAGAATTGCTGAAATAAAAAATCCTAGAAAAACTAAAGAAGACGAAGAAATTATGAAAGTTGTTTTAGATAATGGGGAAGAAGTTAAATGTACATTAAATCATAAATTTATGTTAAGAGATGGATCATATAAAGAAGCTAAAGATTTAGAATCAGGGGATTCTCTAATGCCATTATATCTTAAGTTGTCAACTGAAAAAGATAAATCAAAGCCAAGTCTAATAGGTTATAATATGATTTATCAACCAAAAACAAATAATTGGGGTTTTTGTCATAATTTGGCTGATGATTGGAATTTAGTAGAAGAAATTTACCAAAGAAATTCTGGGGGGATAAGACACCATATTGATTTTAACAAATTAAATAATGACCCAGATAATATTAAAAGAGTCAAATGGGAAGATCATTGGAAAATACACTCAAACCATGCTTCAAAACTTCATGAAGATGAGGATTATAAGAAAAAAATATCGGAGGGGAGGAAAAGATTTTGGAGCAATAAAAAAAATAGGGAAGCTTACTCTAAGAGAATGACTGAAAGAAATTTGAAAAATTGGAAGAAGAAAGATTATAGAGAAAAAATGAGTATTACTTTAAGTGAAGTTAATAAAAGATATTTAAAGGAACATCCTGAAGTTGTTGAAGAAATTAGCAGAAGAGCAACAATAACAATGACAAGATTATGGAAGATTTCAAAATATAAAGAATTATTTAATAAAAAAATAATAGAGAGCAATAAGAGAAGAACTACAAATCTAACAGGTAAGAAGAAATTTTTAACAATTTGTAATTATTTAAAAGAGAATAGTTTAATTTTAAACAAAGAAAATTATGAAAATATAAGAAGAGATGTTTTTGGTATTAAAAGTTTTACCAGTTGGGACTTAGGAATTGAAAAGTATTATGATGATAGAAATTCGTTGTTGTGTGAAATAAATGGAAATCATAAAGTTGTTGGAATAGAGATTTTAAATGAAAAACAAGACGTATATGATATTACGATTGACAAAACACACAATTTTTCTTTAGCTTCAGGGATTTTTGTTCATAATTCTGTCGATGGTGATCCTCCGGCGGCTATGAGGTATTGTGTAACAGGAGATACTTTGATATTGACTGAAAAAGGAGTTTTGCCTATTGAAGAAATTTCAGCAAAGAAAGAAACAAAAATAAATTTGAAAATTCTTTCATTTGATGGAAAGAAAAATACTGCTTCTAAATTTTTTAATTCTGGAAAGCATAAAACCATAAAAATTAAAACTCAATCAGGATATTCTGTTGAAGGCTCTTATAATCACCCTTTATTGACGTGGATATTAGGAGAAGATTTTAAACCTAAGATTGCTTGGAGACTTTTAGAAGAACTTAAGGAAGGGGATGTAGTTATTCTTAATAGAGAGAATAACCTTTTCTCTAAATTTGTCTTTAATCTAAAAAAGTATATACCTAAAAAAGGATTTAAAAATGATATTAAGTTGCCTTTGCAAATGAATGGTGATTTGGCATTTTTATTAGGGGCTTTAGTTAGTGAAGGGAGTTTTCATAATAATCAAATTTTATTTAATAATAAAGATAAAGAATTTTATGATAAAGTTAAAAATATTCTTTTATCACAATTTAAAGGAATTCAATTGTATGAAAGAAAAGTAAAGGGGAATTGCACGGAATTAAGTATTTATGAGCAAAAAGCAGTTTTGTTTTTAAAAAATATTGGATTGAAAGATGTAAAGTCTCACGGAAAAGAAATTCCTTTTTCAGTATTAAGATCTAAAAAAGAACATCTTAAAAACTTTTTAGTAGCATTATTTGAAGGAGATGGAAGTGTACAAAAAGTTGTTGATAGAAGACATGGTGGAAAGAGCATACAATTAACTTATGATTCTAAAAGTGAGGTTTTGATAAAACAACTTAAAACTATTTTATTGGGTTTTGGAGTGGTTTCAAATAATCCTTATCAAGATAAAAGAAATTCTTGTTTTAAGTTATATGTTTCTTCCAAAGTAAATATAGATAAATTCTTTGAAGAAATAGGTTTCTTTTCAAAGAGAAAAAACAATATTTTAAAAGATATTAAAATAATTAATTCAACTAGGTTAAGCAAGAATGACTTTATTCCTTTTTTGAATGATTATCTAAGAGTAAAATATAATTCTCAGTTTATTATTAAAAATAATTTTGATAGATATAATTCTTTAACTAAAAATTATTCTTCTCTTATTAAAATTATAGATAAACAAGATAAAATTATGGTGGATTGGATATTGAAAAATAAATTTTATTTTGATCAAATTGTTCAGGTAGAAAAGACAAATAAACTGAAAAATGTTTATTCTGTTAAAGTAGATAGTAATTGCCATTCTTTTGTTGCCAATGGATTTATTAACCATAATACTGAAGCAAAATTAAAAGAAATATCTGAAGAATTATTACAAGATTTAGATAAAGAAACTGTTAAGTTTGTTCCCAATTATGATGGATCTATGAAAGAACCATTTTTATTACCGGGTAAATTGCCTGCTTTAATTTTAAATGGTGCAACTGGAATTGCTGTGGGTATGTCTACAAATATTCCTCCACATAATTTAACTGAAGTTTGTGATGCTATTACAGAATATATTGATAAACCAAATATGACTGTTGAACAAATAGCTGAAATTATTCAAGGTCCTGATTTTCCTACTGGAGGGGTTGTGCAAGGAGACATGATTGAATTGTATAAAACAGGTAGAGGAAGATTGATTATGAGGGGAAAAGCAACTATTGAAGAACGTAAGAAAAAAGAAGCTATTATTATTACTGAAATTCCTTATATGGTTAATAAGGCAACTTTAATTACACAAATTGCTAATTTAGTTAGAGATAAAAAAATAAAAGACATTTCTGATTTAAGAGATGAATCAAGTAAAGGAAAAATTAGAATTGTTTTAGAATTAAGAAGAGGAGTTAATTCTAAATTTGTTATGAATGCTTTGTATAAATATACTCGACTTCAAGATTCTTTTAATGTCAATTTCTTAGCTTTAGTTGGCGGGCAGCCTAAGATTCTTGGAATAAGAGATGTTTTAGAACAATATGTAAAATATAGAAAATTAATAATTACTAAAAGAATAAATTATAACTTAAAAAAAGCACAAGAAAGGCAAGAAATTGTTCAAGGGCTTTTAATTGCTTTAAAGAGTATAGATGAAATTATTAAATTAATTAAAAAATCTAAATCTACAAAAGAAGCTTCTGATGGTTTGATTAAACATTATAAATTAACAGAAAGACAAGCAAAAGCAATTTTAGAAACAAAATTACAGCAATTAACTTCTATGGAGCAAGATAAACTTAAAAAAGAATCATTAGAATTAAAGAAAAAAATTGAAGAATATGAAAAAATCTTAAAAGAGATTAAAGAAGTTTTAAAGATAATTAAAAAAGAAGTTAAAGAGTTGAGAGATAAATATGGGGATGCAAGAAGAACACAAGTTCTAAAGAGATCTCTTTCTGAAATTTCTGAAAAAGATTTAGTCCAGAAAAAAGAAGTTGTTGTTTCTATTACAGATAAGGGATATGTTAAAAGAATGGATATTAAAACTTACAAGGAACAAAGAAGAGGCGGAAAAGGAGTTATTGGAAGTAATTTAGCAACAGGAGATTTTGCTAAGCAAATGTTAACTTGTTCAACTCATGATTATTTAATGTTTTTTACTTCAAGAGGGCGTGTGTTATGGTTAAAAGCTTATGATGTTCCTGAAGCTGAAAGATATAGTAAAGGTAAAGCTGTTGTTAATTTACTTGGATTAAAAAATGAAATTGTTACAAATGTTATTTCTGTTAAGAACTTTGAGGATTTTTTAATGATGGCAACTAAAAAAGGACAGGTTAAAAGAATTGCTTTAAGTCATTTTTCTAAACCAAGAGCTTCAGGGGTGAAGGCGATTAATTTACCTCATGATGATAATTTAATTGGTGTTGAAATTGTTAAAGAAAAGCAAGAAGTTTTATTGGCAACTAAAAAAGGTAAAGCAATTAAATTTGATGCAAATGCTGTTCGTGCAATGGGAAGGGCAAGTTATGGAGTTACAGGCATTAAGTTTGGTAAAGACGATGAGGTTGTTTCATTAGAGGTTTTAGATACGGAGGCTATTTTTACTATTACTAAAAAAGGATATGGTAAACGAACTTCTGTTCAAGATTATAGAAAAACTTCAAGAGCAGGTAAGGGTGTGATTAATCTTAAGATTTCAGATAAAACCGGAGTAGTTGTGAATACTGTTTCTGTGAATGATTCAGATTCAATTATTATTACAACTGCTAAAGGTATTGTGATAAGAACTTCTTTGAAAAATATTAGAGTTATGGGTCGTGCTGCACAAGGTGTTCGGGTTGTTAAACTTCAAGTAGGAGATTCTGTAACAGATGTTGTAGAGGTTCAAGATTTAGATAATGGTGATGATGAAA
>CAZQKH010000022.1:0-6399 GCA_964593105.1 Candidatus Woesearchaeota archaeon
AGTATTTACAAAACCAAAGATATTCTCTTGATAACCTGAATTATATTGAATTGCAATTTCCATTACAACCTCTTTATTTTCTTTTTGAAAGTAAATTGGTTTATGAAGAACCTCTTTAGATTTATTTACCCATTTAACAAACTCTATTAGACCCCCAGATGCAAAAAATTCTTCTTTTTTAAGTTTAACTTCATCTTCGAAGACAATTTTTAATCCTGCATTTAAAAAAGCAACTTCTCTAAATCTTGTTTCCAAAATCCTACAATCAAAATCTAATACTGAGAAGATTTCTTCATCAGGCCAAAAAGTAATAGCTGTTCCAGTTTCTTCTTTTTTACATTTTCCAATAACTTTTAATTTATATTTTGGTTTCCCTCTTGCATATTCTTGCTGATGTATTTTTCCATCTCTTTTGATTGTTAAAATTAATTTTTTAGATAAAGCATTTACACAAGAAACACCTACTCCATGCAAACCTCCAGAAATTGCATAACTTCCTTTATCAAATTTTCCACCCGCATGTAATTTAGTTAAAGCTACTTCAGCAGCAGAAACTTTATATTTTTCATGAATATCTACAGGAATACCTCTCCCATTATCTTCCATTGTACAAGAACCATCTTTATTTATACGAACAGAAATTAAATCACAATAACCTGCCATTGATTCATCTACAGAATTATCTAAAACTTCATAAACAAGATGATGTAATCCATCTTTTCCCGTAGATCCTATGTACATTGCTGGGCGCTTCTGAACTGCCTCCAACCCTTCTAAAACCTTAATTGAGTCTGCTTTATATCCTGACATTTTTTAAATATTTCTTATTATTTTTTAGTGTTTTTATTTGAGTTTTCAAGACAGAATCTGCCTAATACTCCAATAACAAACCAACTTGGTTTATAAAGCTTTCTAGCATTTTATCGTCGGTAAACCAAAAAATATGTTAAATCACACATATATTTAAATAATAAAAAGACTCGTCAAAAATATGGAAAAAACACTGTCAAAAACAGTTTTATTTTTGCTAATTATGATTCTTATTTTCATCTCTATTTTCATAATAAAACCTCAAATATCAAATAATAATCTAAAAGAATATTCATTTACAAAAGCAATTTGTGACGAAAATAATTATTGTGAAGATTATGAAATTATTTGTGAAAAAAATAATATAAAAGGTTTTATTTCAACAGGATTTGCAATTCAAAATTCAGATAATTGGAATGATCCTAGAACTCCTGAGCAAATAGAAAAAATGTGTGATTAAAAATTTATTTCTTTTTCTTAACTTTCTTCTTTTTAATTCTCTTAACCTTCTTTTTATTTTTAGGATTAAACTTAATTGATTTAGGTAACCATCTAACTTTTCTTCTACCCATTAACATATTTTTTTTACACTTTGAAGAACATAAAGTATTAATTGTCCCATCTTTCATAATTAATGTTAATCCTCTTGGGAATTCATATTGTTTTTGACAATAAACACATTTAGGCATTTTAAATATTTGCTGAAAATTTAATTTTATACTTGATTTGATTGGCTTCTTTTTTACTAGGAGAAATTCCCACTCCAAAAGTGTAAGAACTAAGAAAATAATTTTTTATATTATTCATAATCTTTTCATCTGAGGTTTCACAAATACAAAAATCTTTTTCAGGATTATTAGAAAGTGTTCTTCCTAAAACCCTTTCTAATTGAGAAAAATCAACTTTGTTTTCACAATCAACAGGCAAACCAATATTAATTTGCATTTTAACTATAACTCCCTTTTGTAACACTTGATTTAATTCTTCTTGCTTCTATTTCAGTTTCTCTAAGCATTAAAACATCTCCTATTTTCACAGCACCTCGAACATTTCTTCTCATTGCTCTTCCTTTATCTCTTCCTTCTTCAACTAAAACCTTAACCTGCGTAACTTCTCCTCTAAAACCAGTTCTACCAATTAATTCTTGAACAAGTGCAGGAACAGTTTCACCTAAAATTCTATCTTTACCTTTAGAACTTTGTCCTTGAGACTTTACTTCCTTTTTATTTTGAGTTTTAGCCATCTTATAGATTTATTCAAATTATTTATTTTTTAAATTGGCAATATCTTTTTCACTATCTCCAGCATCAATAACAGCTACTGAAGATGCAGCAACAGGTATTCCTACAGCAACCCCTAATTTTTCTTTACTATCTGCCTCTAAACAAATAATTCCTTTTTCCTTGCATAAAAGAGGTATGTGTGCAACAATTTCTTTTGGGTCTACATCTGTCGCATAAGTAACAAATTTAGCTGTTCCTCTTTCAATTGCTTTAGTCACTTCGTTTGTTCCTTTTTCAATTCTTCCTGTTTGTCTTGCCTTTTCGATTATTTGGTATGCATCCATTTTTTTAACTTTCCAATTTAATTAATGAACAGAGAATTATTATTAATCCTCACTCAACGTTCATTGGATAAGAATAAAGGTTTAAATTGGTTTATAAATTTGTCGGTAACAAATAAAAACAAATTTATACAGAAAATTTTATATTTTACCAGATAAAATTTTTTCAAAGATCTGTTCTTTCAAAAGCTATTTTCTCAACTGCTCTAAGGATTACTTTTTTAGCCAATCCTTTATTTTCAACTTCTCTTTTAAACTTTACAAGAATATCCCTCTCTTTAGAAAAATAAAAAAGATTGCCTTCTCCTTCTTCTTTATAAAAAAGATTTGGTATTCCAATCAATTCAGAATAAACTGTCTTTATAAATTCGCAAAACTCTAAAGTATCTCCTCTCTGTTTTTTAACATCAAATTTTAATTCAACTTCTGCCATATACCCTAAACCTATGTTTTTACTTTTATTCATAATAAAATCATCAAAAAGTAATTTAAAAAGATAATTATAATAGAATAATCACTTCCATTCAACTAGAACATCGTCTGTTCTTTGCCGAGGCATAATATCAATCTTATTTAATTCAATTGGAAAATATTTAATTCCAGCTTTAAACATTATTTCTCCAAGATATGCAATCATACTTCCATTGTCCGTTAAAAGAGATTTTTCAGGAACAAATAATTTAGCACCTCTTTCTTTACACATTATTTTGCACATTTCAACTAATCGGGAATTGCAAGCAACACCGCCTCCAAGTAAAAGTTCTTTTTTTCCAACATGTGCAAGTGCACGCTCAGCTGTTTCAACAAGCATTGCAAAAACAATTTCTTGTAATGAAAATGCTAAATCCTCAAGAACATATTGTTTTGATTCTAATTTCTGTTTTAAATTAGTTAAAATCCCAGACAATGCAACATCCATTCCCTTAACTCTATAAGGAAGTTCAATTAAATTTTTGCCTTTTTTTGCTAACTTTTCTATTTTAGGCCCTCCAGGAAAACCAATGTCAGCATAACGAGCAAAAGTGTCAATAAAATTACCAACACCCACATCTAAAGTTTCACCAAATACACGATATTTTCCAGAAGCATATGCAATAACTTGTGTGTTTGCACCAGAAACATAAAGCAACACTGGGTCTTTTGCATCAGTTATCCCCTCCCCATTTAATTTAGGATATGCTGATCGGCAATTACCAACTTCTAAATGTGCAACACAATGATTCACAGGAATAAGAGGCTTGTCTAACTTCTTTGCTAAAGCTTTTGCAAATTTCATTCCTTCAATCAGACACGGTGCTAAGCCTGGCCCTTGAGAAAAAGAAACAGCATCAATTTCTTTTTCTTTAATCTTTGCTTCTTTCAAAGCACGAGCATAAATTTGTTTAGAAATTTTTTTATGATGTTTTGCAGAATCCATTGGTATTATTCCTCCAGTTTTAGTAGTATACATTTCTCTAATATTAGATAAAATATTCCCCTCTTTAACTACTCCAATTCCAAAAGTATGTGCTGTAGATTCAATTCCTATGATTATTGACATATATTTCAAATGCAAGATATATTTATAAAATCTTTTTAATTTCACAAAACATGAAAGACATAGCACTAGTATATATGGTAGCAGGAATTTCTTCTAGATTTGGAGGGAAAATAAAAGCATTTGCAGAAATAGGGCCAAATAATGAATCTTTAATTGAATATTCTTTAAGTCAAGCACTTCCTGCAGGATTTAATAAAATAGTTTTAATAGTGGGGGAAAATACAAAAGAGCCTTTCAAACAAAAATTTGGACAGAATTACCATGGAATTCCTATAGAATATGCTTTACAAACATTTGATACACAAAAAAGAGAACGACCTTGGGGAACAACCGACGCTGTTTGTTCTGCAAAAGAATTTCTAAATGGTCCTTTTGTTGTTTGTAATGGAGATGATATTTATGGTGCAAAAGCCTTCAAGACATTATATGATCATTTAGAAAACAATCAAACAGATGCAACAGTAGGATATCCTTTAGGAACAGTGCTATCTAATCAAGGAGGAGTTAATAGAGGAATTTTTCAAGTAAATGAAAAGAACCAAATAATTTCTTTAAAAGAAAATTTTAATATTTCAAAAGAAAATCTTCAATCACAAAACCTTAATGAGTATAATAAATGTAGCATGAATATCTTTGCACTTCAAAAAGGAACTTTAGAAAATTTATGTTCTGTGGTAGATAATTTTAAGAAAAACTATGAAAACAATCCTAAAATAGAATGTCTTCTTCCTCAAGAAATAGGAAATCTCATAAAAGACAATAAAACAATAATGCAATTATATCCTACAAATGCAACATGGTTTGGAATAACTCGTCCTAAAGATGTTGAAGGAGTAAGACAAGCATTAAAAAAATATTAAATAAAAAATAAAAATAAATTAAGAAAGATTACCTCTTCTTCTTTTTAGCAACTTTCTTCTTCGCAGGTTTCTTTTTAACAGCCTTCCTTTTCACTACTTTCTTTTTTACTACTTTCTTTTTGACTGTTTTTTTCTTTACTACTTTTTTCTTTTTCTTCTTTCCACCTCTAGCCATCTTAGCTTCACAAACATTTCCTTTTCCATCAATATAGTAAAGATATCCTGGTTTTCTTTTAACAACAGCTTTTGCAATTACTTTTCCCATTTTTGTTTATACCTCCTTTTTAAAAGATTATACTAATCATAATCTAAAAGTATATTTAAACCTTTCTAATCCTCGTCGAGAAGTTTGATTATTTCTTTATATCTCTCATTAATAGGAATCTCAATTAATTTCACAAATTTCTTTCCAAGTTTAATATCTGCTTTCCAAGGTTTAATCTTTTTTACCTCAAGAATCTTATCCTCTTTATCTAACCAAATTGCAATAAAATCAAAAAAAACAAAAAATGAATGAAAAGCTAAAGCTATTGGTTTCTTAAAACAAAAAAGAAGAGCTTTTGCATTTTCTCGACGACAAAACATTAATCCAGTTCCTTTTCTAAATACTCCTTTCATTTCTTTTAGTTCTAAATTAAATTTCTTACCTTTATAATTCAAAATTATTTTTCTTTTCATTCTTCTTATCCTTAAACATCTTATAATGTTTATTTACATTTCTTTCTGTAACATAGTCATGGTGTTTAAATCCTCCACCAAAGGTTTTTGGAATATGCATTAATTCATGAATTATCACTTTTGTTTGTTCTTCAAAATCTAATTTATCAAACCTTTCACATAAAAATTCCAAAATATAATGTGCAGGAATACCCAAAGCTTTTTGAGTTACTTTACAAATCGTATGACATCTCGCAATAATATATTTTGAGCTCGTACCTTGACTTCTAAGACACCTTAATCTATCTACTTTAACATGTGGAAATAAAAGTTTAGAGATCTCATCTGCTCTTACTTGTAAATCATATGCAAAATCGTATTTCATTAAATAAAGAAAAACAAAGTCTTTAAAATATTTTATGGTTACTTCAAAGTATGATAAATAAAATAAAAGAGAATGTTTATTCGATAAAATCCTCTAATTTTGGATCAATTGTATATCTTATAAAATTAAATAAAAAAAACATTATAATCGACACAGACTCCATAGAAAACAAACAAGAACTAATAGATTCTTTAAAAGAATTAAATCTCACCCCAAAAGATATCCACGTAGTAATCTTAACACACAATCATTGGGACCATCTTGAAAACACTGGAATATTCTCTAATGCAAAAGTTTATTCTAATTTTAAGAAAAAAATAAATAGAGATTCTTCTCAAACACCAATTAAGAATATAATATCAATTGAAAAATTAAATATTCCTAAATTTAAAATATACAAAACTCCAGGACATACTCAAAGCGATATAATTATCTTATATAAAAACATTTTATTCTCTGGAGATGTAATCTTTCATAATGGATATATTGGAAGAACAGATTTTCAAGAAAGTTCACCAGAAAAAATGAAAAAATCTTTAGAATTTATCAAAAAATTAAAATACAATATTTTATGTCCAGGACA
>CAZQKH010000023.1:0-6144 GCA_964593105.1 Candidatus Woesearchaeota archaeon
TTATCATCTCTCATTTATTAAATAAGAAATATTTATTTATAAATATTCCATTAATCTTCTTAATCTTCTGTTTCTTTTCTTGGAGCTAAAATAAAACTTAAATTTAAATCATCTTTTTTTAAATCTATTTTAAGAGGATGATCTTGTGCAAAATTTAAAATTGTCTTTGGAAATAATTTTGATCCTTTAGCAAATTTTTGTAAATATTCTAAACTATATCTTGCTGCACAATTTTCTGCTTTTATTGATGCTTCATCTGAAGAAAATTCAGATCTTGCAGAATTTAATTCTTTAGCTTCTATGAAAAACTTTCCTTCTTGAACAATAAAAGAACAAGCATCTGAAACAATTGCACAATCTTCAATTGACTCTATGAAGTCTTGGGATTCTAATTCTACTACTGAAGAAAATTCCCAACTCGGAAGTTCTTTATCTTCTGTTTCAATTTCAATTAAGTTTAGATTAAATGTTCTTTTTATTCTATCTTCTATTCTTATTTCTAAACAATTTTCTTTTTTTTCTAAAGTTAAAGAACTTTTTACCCCACATCTCTTTAAAATCTTCTTTAAATTTTCTAAATTAACTCCTAAAGAGTCTTCTCCTGCCTCATAAACTACAAAGGCAGATTTTGGGATTCTAAAATGAACCATTGAGACATTTGCAGGGTCAATTGCAGTTATACTCATTCCAAACTCACTAAACTTTAGTCTTACCTCTAAAACTAATTCTGCAATCAAATCTATTGATTTTGAAAATAATGTAGGGTTTTCTAATTTAACTAGCATTTTAATGTAAAAACTTCTTGTTTTTTAAGTATTTATATTGTTATGATATAATAACAAAGTAATTATATAAATCTTTTAAGTTATTCTAAGGTATGGTAGAAGACTCTATTAAAAAGAAAAGGATAGAAAACATTAGGTATTTATATTATTCAAAGCCAGAGGTTCAAAAAGCAATCTTTGAATACTGTAAAAATCGTGAGACAGTGCCACGATATTTTGAGGGTTTTGGAAAAAGACCAGATAATCTACAATATATTGGGGATATTTTTGAATTAGTTAAAAAAGGTGCAACTTCTTTTCATTGTTCTGAAGAAATTTGGGAAGACCCTCTTAGAATTTCTATGGATATGGATGAAGAAGAATTTAACAATCTTAGAACAGGATGGGATTTAGTAATTGATATTGATTGTAAATATTTTGATTATGCTAAATTAGCTGCTCAAGCTGTAATTGAAACCTTGAAAAGATTTGGGATTGAAAATGTGGGGTTGAAATTTAGTGGGAATAAAGGTTTTCATATTGTGGTGCCCTGGAAAGCTTTTCCAAAAGAAATTAATGAAATTCCCACAGAAAGATTCTTTCCAGATCTTCCAAGAAAATTAATTGAATTTTTAAGAAATTATTCTGAAAAAGTGTTTAAAGAATCTCTTCCAGAAGATTTTTATGCTCAATTTAAAAATGCTAAGATAAAAAGAGGCATTAAATGTAAAAATTGTAATGAGCTTGCAGATATTTATGAAAGAATTGATTTGCATTGTAATTTTTGTAAAATTGGAGAAATGAAAAAAGTCTCAAAAGATTTTGTGAGAGAAAAATATTTTTGTCCAGAATGTAAAAGAGAAATGATTCAAAAAAGTAAACTTGAAATTTATGAATGTAAAAAATGTAATTTGGATTCAACAAAAAATCCTGATAAATTCTCTTCAACAGAAGAAATTGATTTATTTGGATTAATGGGTTTAGATTTTATTTTAATCTCTCCCCGACATTTATTTAGATCTCCTTATTCTCTTCATGAAAAAACAGGTTTATCTAGTGTGGTGTTAACTCAATCTGAACTAAAAGACTTTGAACCTAAACAAGCAAATCCTTTAGATGTTCGAATTAGAAGTTTCTCACCAGAACCAAAAGAAAATGAGGCACAAGAATTAATTATTGAAGCCTTAGATTGGTATAAAAATAGAGAAATTTCAGAAGGAAAAGATGAAAAGAAAATTACTGGAAAATATGCAAACTTTAAGCCAATAAAAGTAAACAATCTAATGGAAGATCAATTTCCTCCTTGCATTCAAAATATCTTAAAAGGTCTTGAAGACGGTAAAAAAAGAAGTTTGTTTGTTTTAATAAATATTTTTAGATCTGTTGGAATGGAAAAACAGGAAATGGAAAAAAAGATCTTTGAATGGAATCAGAAAAATAAACCTCCTTTAAAAAAAGGATATATTGATGGGCAATTAAAATGGACTTATAATAATAAACCAAAATTGCCTCCAAATTGTAAAAAATTTTATCAGGAAATTGGAATCTGTAAACCAGATGGTTATTGCTCTAAAATTAAAAATCCTTTGAATTATGTTATCAGAAAAAACTTTTCTAAAAATAAAATAAATAAAAATAAAGACAAAAAATCCTAAATGTTTAAAAAGAATAATTTATTAATGGTATTATGAAAAAAGGTGTTGGTATATTTGTTTTTTTAATGTTATTTTTACTGATAAATATTGTACTTATTTCTGCAGAATTAACTTCAGAAGAAGAAAATGAAAAAGTTTATTTGGCTTATGAATGTTTGAATACTCAAATAGATAATAAAGATTGTACAAGGATGACTACTGAACAAGCTATTTTTTCTTTATTGTCTGTTCAAAGATGTGAAAGTAAAGTATATGAAGACGGAGATGGATTAAAATGTTGGCCAGATGGAAATTGTGATTTAAAAACTACTGCCCAAGCAATTTTAGCTTTAGATCAAGTTGGGGAAGATACAACTTTAGCAGAAGAATGGTTATTGAACAAAAATATAACCCCTACAGATTTAGAATGGTACTTAGAAGTAGATAGTTTAGTTCCAACATTTTGTACTACTAGTGACTCTACAGGGGACGTTAATTATGAAATTGATGAAGATAAAAAAATAACTCTTACTGGCCTTGGTAATTCTAATGCATGTTTAGAAGTGAGTTCAAGTGGTTATTGGCTAAAAATAAAAGACACTTGTTATGATAAGGCATTTGAAACAACTTGTGATGAAGGTTTTCTAACAACTCTTTTGTTCAAAAAACAAGATATTCCTACTGTTTATGTTTTGAAATCAACACATTCTGAAACTGCTGGAGCAATAACTACTGAACAAATAAATTCTCTTTGTTTTTCAAATACTGGAATAGCTTGTAATTATGAAGGAAGTTTATGGGCATCTCTTGTATTAAATAAGCAAGGACATAGTTTAGATTCTTTTATGCCCTATTTAATTGGTGAGGCTCCTGACAATATAGAATTATCTCCTGAATCATTTTTATATTATTTGACAACAGGAGTAGAATATAGAACGCAAATAATGCAAAACCAAATTTCTGGTAAATGGTGGCAAAATGATGCTTTAAATAATAAATATTATGATACTGCATTAGAACTTCTTCCTTTTCAGGGAATAAATCTTGAAGAAAAAGCAGGTACAAAAGAATGGTTAATAACAGAAGTTCAAGAAGAAAATGGTTGTTGGGATTCAGGAAACATTGTAAATAATGCATTTGTTCTTTATTCAATTTGGCCAGAGTTTTCAGGAATAGACCCTGGTCCAAATAGTTGTGTTTTAGCAGGATATAGTTGTGTTGATTCTGCAGAATGTAATTCAAATGATACTTTAAATCAATATTCTTGTGATTCTGGAAAGGTTTGTTGTGATGATGGTTTTGGTTCTGGAGGAAATAATGATAACGATTGTGAAGAAGCAGGATTTTTTTGTGTTGCAGGTATGATGAATTGTGAAGGTAATTTCTTATATGAATATGATTGCCCAGGGGCAATGAGCTTATGTTGTGACACAGAAAATATAGAAAAAACTTGTGCTGAGTGGAATGGGGTAATTTGTTCTTCAAATGAATATTGTAAAGGCGGAGATGTTTTAGATACATCTGATTTAGATTTTGGAGAAGATTGTTGTGTGCAAGGTGTTTGTGAAAATATAATTGATTCTACTTTAGATGAAAACGAATGTGAAGAAAACTATGGTGTTTGCGAGCCTTATGGTTGCGATGATAATCAGGAAGAAACTTCTTTATATTCTTGTGAATTGGGGGATATTTGTTGTATGAGTTCTTCTGGATCTAATCTAGGGCCTGACTCAAAAAGTAAATGGTGGATTTGGGTATTATTTATTTTAATTGTCCTTGTTTTAATTGGAATATTATTTAGAGATAAATTAAAAATGTCCTTGTTAAAATTAAAATCAAAGAAAGGAGGTAAAGGAATGTCTTCACCTCAAACAAGACCAGGTTTCCCGCCTTCTTCAATGCCTCCACCAAGAATGCGAAGAAGACCTATGCCTCAAAGAAGAATAATACCCTCTCCAGGTAGAGTACCTCCTCAACAAAGGCCTGCTAAAAAACCCGGAGAACTTGATGATGTTCTTAAGAAGTTGAAAGATATGAGTCAATAAAATGAAAATTCTAAAATCAATTTTAATTTTAAGCTTAATTATAATTTTATCTTTTCCTTTAATCTCTAGTGTTTCTATTGAATTAAATGAACAATATGATAAGGGAGAAACTTTAATTGCAAAAGTCTCAGGAAACTTTGTAGATAATATTAATAAAGAAAATGTCTTTTTTTACCGTAGACATATGCCAACTTCTGTAGCAGAATATGATGTTCTTAAAATTCAAGAACAATTTTTTATCTCTGCTAAATTAGGAGTGGGAAAATTACCAGATAATTACTCTATTCAAATAAAAAATGTAAGATATATGAATGGTTCTCAATCAAGTGATGAAACAATAATTGGAAACTTCTCTATAACTTCAAATACTTCTGATTTCTGGGTTTATCCTGGTACGCAGATTGTAGAACAAAATTATTCTTTACAAGTTCAAAATTTACAATCTGAAACAATAACAATTTACATAAATCAAGGAGAAACCTCTTCAAGTAGTAATGGGGGATGGTTCTCAAATTTCTTTGGTGAAAATGAGGCAAACGATCAAACAGAATCTGATTTTACTATTGATGTTTTATCTGGGGAAATTAAAGATATTAATTTTGAATTAGAAAGTTTAACAATCTTAAAAGAAATAAAAATATCCTCTGAAAATACAGAATATTTTGTTCCAATTTATAATATTTATGGTGGAGAAATTATTGAAAATGAAACTATAGATGAAAGTGAGATTATTGAAGATGATATTATTGAAGAAGATATCATTGAAGAAGAAGATGAAATAATAATAATTATTGATAAGGAAACAGGTGAAGAAGAAGAAATTACTAGAGAAGATGCTAAATTAAAAAATTGTGTAGAATTAAATGGAGAGGTTTGTCTTGATAATGAAACTTGTGAAGGAACTGAAACATATGCAAGTGATTTTCTTTGTTGTTTAGATGAATGTGTTTTAGAGAAGAAAAGTAATTTTGGAAAAATAATTGGGTGGATTTTATTTATAGTAGTTATTTTGGTTTTATTGTGGATATTTGGTAAAAAGAAAGACGCTTCTAGTAGCAAAGTTAATTTATTGAAAGTTGGTAAGAAATAATAATTATTTCTTTTTAGATTTAATTTTTTTAGGCTTTTCTTTAGATTCTAATTGTGGGGTTAATTCTTGTATTTTGGCTTGCATTTGATCTTTTTCTATTTGAAAAATTCTTGCTAACTCATCATAACCGTGAAGTCTTCTTGTTAATTCGTTTAAAATATCTGCAACTGAATTATTATCAACAACTAATTTTTCTGGAGAAGTTATCTCTATGTGAGCAGGCATATATTTGAATATTAAAATTGCTAGGAAAATTAATTCTTCAGATTCTATGTCCACCTCTGCAAATGTTGTGAAAAGATCTTTTTGGTCTTTCATCACAGTTGGTTCATGAATTTTCTTACTCTTTACAGTTGCTTTTTCTTCTTTATCAATTCTTTTTATTAAATCATCAAGAGTTTGTACTAAATGTTCTTTTGGTCTTCCGATTATCTCAAGAATCATTGTTGCTTTTATTTTTTCATCTGAACTCATTTTTTTTTGTTTTCTTTTTACTTTGTTCTTTTAATAAATATAAAAAGGCCAATAAAAAACAAAATATTAAAAGGTAATATGGAGAATAGTTTTTGTTTTTTAAAGGTTTTGTGTCTTTGATTTCAGAATTATTATTG
>CAZQKH010000024.1:0-5534 GCA_964593105.1 Candidatus Woesearchaeota archaeon
TGATCAAGTTAATGAATTAATTGAAAACATTGCGCCTGAAGGATATAAAGAAAAATGGAAAGTGGGTGTTGGTGAAGGAACTGTTGCCTTTGGTTCTGCATTTCATAATTGGGGATTAAGTTTTCCTTATATGAAAGAACATGGAATTACTTTCAAAGATGTTATTGATGCTTATGAAAATGATAATCATAAAGAACTTGCAAAAAAAGCACCAATTCACGAAGTAGTTTTAGGGATGAGCATTCAACATCATCCAAATCCATTAGATGCTCAAAAATATAGAATTCCAAAAATTTGGCATGGAGATATTGATTCTGAAGTTGGAAAAAGCTTAGTGAACTGTGATTCTAAAGGTGAACCTGTTTTTAATCCTATTAAAATTGTTGTAGATAAAAATGCTGGTGAAGTTGCTGCAGGAAGATTATTTTCAGGAAGTTTAAAACAAGGTGATGAAGTTTATATGCACGGAGCAAAAAGAAAAGTTAGAATACAACAAGTTTCTGTTTACAAAGGTGCTCAAAGAATTATTGTTTCTGAAGTTCTAGCAGGAAATATTGTGGGCGTTGTTGGATTAAAAGATGTGGTTTCAGGTGAAACTGTTTCAAGAAATGAAATAGAACCTTTTGAAGCAATTACACATTTATTTGAACCTGTTGTTACAAAATCTATTGAAGCTACTAAAGCTGCTGACTTACCTAAATTAATTGAAGTTCTTAAACAAATTGGGAAAGAAGACCCTTCTATTAGAGTTGAAATTAATGAACAAACAGGAGAATCATTACTTTCAGGGATGGGGGAATTACATTTAGAAATTATAGAAAATAGAATTAAATCGGAAAAAGGATTGCCTGTTAAAACTTCTGCGCCAATTGTAGTTTATAGGGAAACTATTGGAAAAGATTCTGAAAAAGCTCTGGAAGGAAGAAGTCCAAATAAACATAATAGCTTTTTTATTCAAATTGAACCTTTAGAAGATAATATTTATAATGCAATAAAGGCAGGAGAAATTCCAGAAGGAAGAGTTAAGAAAAAATCTCAAATAGTTAGTGAAGCTTTTCAAGCATTAGGTTGGAGTGGAGATCAAACTAGAGATATTAGAGATATTTACAAAGGAAATTTATTTTTAGATGAAACTCGGGGAGAAGTTCATATTGGTGAGGTTATTGAAATGGTTTTAGATGCTTTTGAAATGGTTATGGATCAGGGACCTTTAGCAAGAGAACCTTGTACTAAAATGAAAGTTTCTTTAATTGATATTAAACTTCACGAAGATGCGATTCACAGAGGTCCTGCTCAAGTTTATCCTGCTGTAAGAGAAGCGGTTAAAGGTGCAATGAATAAAGCAAACCCAGGATTATTAGAACCGATTCAAATTCATTTAATTGAAATGCCAGATAGTTTCTTGGGAACAGTTACTAAATTAATCGGTGGAAAAAGAGGACAAATGCTTAATGTTACTCAAGAAGGTACAATGGCTCAAATGGAAGCTAAACTCCCTGTTGCAGAAATGATTGGATGGTCAAATGATTTAAGATCAGCTACAGAAGGTAGAGGAACTTCTTCTTTAAAGAATCAGTTATTTGAAAAATTACCTACTTCATTACAAGCAGATATTATTAAAAAGATTAGAGACCGTAAGGGACTTAGTGAAAATCAATAATTATATTTTTAAATATTCTTTTATAAGGGATTTAATGAATTTAAGTAAATTGGAAAAAGATTTTCTTGCAAACCCACATAATTAAAAGTGAAATTCCTATTAAGAATAAACTTAAATCACTTTTATTTTATATAAAAAGAGGCGATGAATATTTTAGAGAAGATGGAATTATTCCTCAAAATCAAAGCTTAATTGATCTTCTTGAAGAAAAGAAACAAGTAATTAAATTAGAAAACCCCATAAAATTTAAACCAGGCACAAAAGCATGGGTAGATAATAAAGGGAGCATGTATACAAATAATAATCTACATTCTTTTAAAAAACCCCTAGAAAAAATAGAAGAAATTACTCTTAACCAATAAAGCTAAATAGTTAAATTGGTTTTACGTTTAATGGAGAATATTTATGTAGATCAAAATCTTTTAGAAGAAAATTGGCTTAGTGAGGAAGACATTAAAGCATGGGAAGATTTGTAGAATTATTAAAGGATAATTTTAAACCCTATAAACTTTATCGTGATGTTCATATTTTTCAATTGTTACCCTCTTTCTTTTTTCGTCAATAGAATATATTAAAACATAACCTCCAATGTGAACTCTCCAAAAATTTTGTAAAGGTTTTCTTAAAGATTTAAACCTATAAGGGTTTTCTTGAATCTCTTTGACCTTCTTACTTACATAAATAGCAGAAATTTTATCTTTTTTTGATAATTTTCTAAGAATTTTTTCAACATCTTTTCTAACCTCTATAGAATACATTTTAATTTAAATTAAAATGTTCATCCCAATTATTGACTTTAACAGTTTCTTGGTTTTGCGATTTTAATAAATCTGAAATAAATTCCGGTCTTAAAGAAGGTTCAAGAAGTTCTTGACCATAAATCTTTAAAATCAAATTAAGAGCATCACTTTTATCATTTAAATTTTCTTTAGCTTTAACTATGTTTAAAATTCTATTGGCATCTTCGTTTATACTTACAATTGCTTTTACCACATTAATACCATGTTAACATGAGATTATAAATCTTCCTATTTAAACTAAAACACTCAAAACCATTAACACTGCAAATATAATTACAAACCATGCAAAGTTAAGTTTCTTTGATAACTTCATCAATAAATGTATTGTGAAAAATCCAAATACAAAAGCAATGATCATTCCAAAGATTGCAGCAGTTGTTATTGCCATCTCATTTATATTAAGAAAAACATTTCCAATTAAGATTATTGGGAGTGACATTAAAAAACTAAGTCTAAGTGCAGTTGTATCATTAAATTTTCTAATTAATAATGTTGAGACAGTAATTCCTGACCGAGATATTCCAGGGATAACTGCAAGACCTTGAGCTAAACCTAAAATCCAACTATCTGATTTTTTTAAATTATGCTCAGTTTTATCACCTTTTCTTGAAGGTTTTAATTGAATAAATCCTGTGATTAATAATAAAGCAGAGATAACTAAAGTAATTATTTTTCCTGTTACTTCTAAATTAATTCCCACCAAAACTTTCATTAAAACAAATCCAATAATTCCAGTGATAATTGTTGTTGTTAAAAGAAATTTAATTGTTTTTTTTGTATGTGGTTTTGCTTTCTTATAATGTATTGTTGATTTTATTAACTTAACTACATCATGATAAAAATAAACTAATGCTGCAAAAAATGTTCCAAGATGTAAAAATAAAAGACTTCTTAAAATAAAACTAATATCAGTAACACCATAAAAATTAGACATAATTAAGGCAGACATTGCACTAGAACTAATTGGAATCCATTCTGTTATTCCTTGAACAATTCCTAAAACTAAATATTGAAGCAAGGTAAGTTCCATAAGAAGTTTAAGAAAAAATTGTTTTTATAATTACCTGTATCTTAAAGTTAAAACCAATACTGAAACAGTCCCTAATACTGCAATTGCAAAACTTAAAATTATTGGAATATCCTGTATTAAAATCCCGTATGAAAGCCAAATAAAAGCACCTAAAGTAAAAATAAATATGAAAACTAAACTAATATCTTTTGCACTTTTTGTTTTGTAAATTTTATATGCTTGAGAAAAGTGACTTAAACTCATTGCAATCCCAATCCCAGCAGCCAAAACACTTATTATTTCGAGTAACATTTAATGAAAAATCTTTCTTTTCTTTTAAAGATTTAGATTATCTTGAACACAACTAAAACTATAAATTAAAAGAGTCTTTAAATTTTAATGAATCTCCAACAAAATTATCAAAAAACAACTAATTATCTAAAAGAAGTTGATTGGAAAAAAACTGCAATAAGAGCAGCATATATTTCTCTTCATCTAGTCCCTACAATTCCAACTATTTTTTTAGCATTACAATATCTTAAACCAAAAGAAAAAAGATCTGATTGGAAACTAGGCGCAGGATATGCTGGATTTGTTTATGGGACAATAAGAAACCTTCTTGCTATAGGAATTATTTCTTTAACTTTTTTAGATACTTGCAATCCTTCTCGTTTAGAAAAACCAAAAGAAGAAATTAAAACTGAACAAAACCAAAATAAAAAGAGTTTAGAAAACACTCTTAAAATTTAAAAAACTCTTTATTGAATAACTTTAGAATATCTTTCTGAAACTTCTTTTCCAAAATCTTCTATAATCTGTTTATAATTTGTATTTGCAAAGCGATCATACTCCATTGCTGCAAAACATGCTACCTTTGAGCCTGGGCCTAAAACACTATAGGCTGCTAGTTTTGAAGTTCCTGGAATTCCCAAGGTATTGAATACTTCATTTATATTTCCAATAGCATCTAATCCTGCAAATAAAGTAAATCCGGTCATAACTGGAATCCCAAATTCCTTCATATTATTTTCACTAAAAACATGTTTAGCTGTATTTCCTATCCATTTACTAGGTTTTGATTTTACAACTTTATCTATAACTTTTTTCATAGAAAAAGAAAATATTTAACCTTTATAAATATTACTATTCTGTTATCCCCTTAATGGAGTAACACCCTCTCTATGATTTAGCATTTTAGGTTTATCGACGATGTTTTTTGAATAAAACTTTTGCATTTTTTAATAACATTCTTTTTAATTTAAAGAAATCCACCAAAACATTTATAAATATAAATTATCATTAACTAATCATGGCAAAAGAAAAACCAAACATGAATGTTGTATTTGTTGGGCATGTAGATGCGGGTAAATCAACTTGTGTAGGAAGAGAAATGTTTGATAGTGGAGCTGTTTCTGAACAAGAAATGAAAAAGTTAAGAGAAGAAGCTGAAAAACATGGTAAAGCTGGTTTTGAATTCGCTTATGTAATGGATAAAATTAAAGAAGAAAGAGAAAGAGGAGTTACAATTGATTTAGCATATAAAAAGATTATGACAAACAAATGGCAAATTACAATTATTGATGCTCCCGGTCACAGAGACTTTGTTAAGAACATGATTACTGGTGCTTCGCAAGCAGATGCTGCTTTCTTAGTAATTGCTGCTCCAAGCGGTGTTCAACCACAAACAACAGAACACTTATGGTTATTAAGAACAATGGGTGTAAAAAATATTGCTATTGCTATTAATAAAATGGACGCAGTTGAATATAAAGAAGAAACTTTTAATAAAGTTAAAGAAGATGTAGGAAAATTACTTCAAGGTGTTGGTATTGACCCTGCAACTACTACTTTTGTTGCATGTTCTGGATTAAAAGGAGATAATGTTAATAAAAAATCTGAAAACATGGCTTGGTATAAAGGACCAACAATCCATGAACAATTTGATTTATTCCCAGACCCAGAATCACCTACAAATTTACCAATGAGAATGCCAGTTCAAGATGTTTATGATATTACTGGTATTGGAACTGTTCCTGTTGGAAAGATTGAAACAGGAATTATGAAA
>CAZQKH010000025.1:0-5423 GCA_964593105.1 Candidatus Woesearchaeota archaeon
TGTCTAACTGCAAACCAGAGAGCCGCAGCCGCCAGCAGGATCAACTGGATTTAAACAATGTCATAATTCTAAAAAAATTCAAGAATTCAATTGCACAATCTTATTTAAGATTGCTGTGTTTTCTCCTAACTTTTGGCTGGGATTACAAGTGATATCAAATATCCTTTTAATATAATTAACATAATTAATAGAAAAATTTGATGAGTTTCTAGGTTACTTTTACATACATCATACCTTACAATTATTAAGTGTGTATCTTAAGGTACTCATCTTAGTTAATATTGAACTTAGATAAAAAGTGTTTATAAATGTTTCGTAGAAACATTTCGGGTTTGTCGTCGGTAGATTTAATTAAAATTCCGAATCTGCAGAAACTCCAAAAGTTTCTAAGTAAATTAAATATTTATTTTTAAATTGTTTATCATTCCTATATAACACTTCTGGATTCACAATATGGAAATCATCAAAAAATACTCCTTCATAAGGTTTTTTATTATCAATACAGTTTTGAATTTCAATTATTTTATTTGCTAGATCTTTTTTTTCAACAATAATATCTTCTTTTACAAGAATCATGCCCCCTCTTCCATTTAAAGCATCCAATAGTTTAGATCCTTTGTTCAACATATAAAAATAATCTTGGGAGTCTTTATAAAAATGATTATGTTTAATTATCTATAATAAAATGACACGATTTGTAGTTCACGAACATCATGCAGTGTAATTGCATGATGTAAACACCTTTTTATATAACTTTTTAGTATAGGATGTTTATGCAAGAAAAAGTTAAAACTAAAAGGACAAATCCGTCAGAGATTTTGACAAAAAAGTTTTTAGAAAAGGAATATATTAAAAATAAAAAATCAATTTCCCAAATTCAAAATCAAACTGGAATTTATTGGTCTACAATAAAAAATTATCTCAAACAGAATAATTTTAATTTAAGAAACCATAAAGAACAAGCATCAATTTCTTCTCCAGGAGGGAAATTTAAATATAAGAATTTTTTAACAAAAGAATTTTTAGAAAAAGAATATTTACAAAATAAAAAAGGAATTATTAATCTATCTAGAGAGTTAAATATTGATAGAACCATTGTATCAAGATATTTAAAAATTAATAAAATACCTAAAAGATCTTCAAAAGACCAATTTCACATAAATTTTCCTCCAAAAAGATTTAAGTTAACATTTCAAATAATTTCTTTTATAGAAGGTTTATTGCTTGGAGACGCATCTATTCCAAAAAGAAAAGATGGCCTATCTCCTAGGACATTAACCCAAAGCTGTAAGCATTTAGAATATTTAACATATATTAAAGAAAGGTTTAATTTTATGGGTGTTGAATCTAGTCCTATTTTATCAAGGTGGATAAAGGATGAAAGGTGTAAAGAAAAAAGATATTTTCAAAGTTTTTTTCAAACAAAGAGATATAAGGATTTTGAAGGTTTTAGAAAGAAATGGTACCCTTTTGGAAAAAAGGTAATTCCAAAAGATATTGTTATTTCTAAAGATTTTTTGCTACAAGTATATCTTTCTGATGGGAATTTTTATAGGGAAATTTGTTTTTGCTTGGATTGTTTTTCAAAGCAAAATCTTCTATTTTTGAAAAGTCTAATTGATGAAGAATTAAATATAAATTCAAAGGTTAGGAAATCTGGCAAAGGATTTCATTTGATTATAAACAAATCTGAAGCACATAAGTTCTTTAATTATATTGGAAACTCCCCTGTCAAATGCTATGAGTATAAGTGGAAAGATAATGAATCTGAAGATCAAAAAATTAGAAAGAGATTAAAAGCAAGAGAACGTTATAAAATTAAGAGGTTAATAAAATGAGTATAAAGGATAAAAGGTTTGTTGTACATTTTCATATGGCTAGCCACAATCATTATGATCTCAGGTTAGAAATAGACGGAGTTTTAAAATCCTGGGCTATTCCAAAAGTTCCTCCAAAAGAAAAAGCTATAAAAAGATTAGCAATTGAGGTCGAGGATCACAAACTTTCATATATTGACTTTGAAGGAGAAATCTCAGAAAATCATTATGGTGCAGGACAGGTTAAAATTTGGGATAATGGAAATTTTAAACTTCTTGAAAATACAAAAAAGAAAATTGAGTTTGAGCTCGAAGGTAAAAAGCTCAAAGGCAAGTATGTTTTAGTAAAAGTTGATTATGGAATTCATCCAGAAAAGAATTGGTTGTTTATGCGAATTTGAAAAAATGAGCATAATGAAAATCTTTGATTTGCTTTATGAAAATATAAATTTTTAAAAAGATAGTTCTTCTAAAAACGAAATGGAAGATAAAGGGTATAAATTAAAATTAACAGATTTTAAACCAATTACAGGAGTAGTTAACTATGATTCTAAAAGGTTCAACCACCTAGTAAAATCTTTTAAAGAGAATTTTTCTTGGGATAATGTAAAAGTACAAGCAAAATATTTTGGTAATGAAAATTTGTTAATTGCATATAATCTGGTTGTATTGGGTTTAATAACAATAACAGCATATGCTTCTATAAACGGGTTAGAGAAATTAGTTGAATAAAAAATATAATTAATTAATTTTAACGAGAATTTCTTCGTTCTTTTTTTTGAGGATATCTAACATTTTCAATGGCATCACTATCGTCAATCCACCATTCTAAATCAGGAATATCAGCCTCAATCTTTTTGTTTTTACAATATCCTCTCACCAATAAATAAAAAATTAAACCTAAACTTTTTCCACTTTTATTATTTCCAATTATAACTTGATTAGCACCTTTTGAAAAGTTATTTGTTCCACAAATCATTAAAACTTTTTTCCTAGTATCTAAAGTATCTTTCAAAGCATTTTTGTCTAACCATCCATCGGCAACAATTGTTAATTCTGTTTCAAAGAAATCTCTTAATTGAGTATTTGTTAAAATTCCTGCAGGATATTTTTTTGTGAAAACTCTTATCCCTGTAAGCTCTCCAAACTTTTTAGCAAACTTCCAACCAGATTGTCTTTTACAAACTAAAATAACATCTTTAGAATTAAATTTAGATAAGTATTCAATGCTTTCTTTTATTTTTTGATCAATTAAATCTGTATTAAAAATAGCTAAACCATCTGCTCTTCTTCGATAAACAAATTGTTTCATGTCTGGTGTAACAACTCGGGTTCCAAGATAAATTCCTGTTCGAACATAATCTTCTAAAGGAATTAACATATCTACTCTTTTTTTAAGCTTAACCTCTTTTTTTAAGGCTTCAGTATCAGTAGTATCAACTTTTCCTTTAAGTTTTTTAACTTTTTCAAGCAATTCCTTTTTCTTTCGTTTGATGTCGTCAACAGACGAGGCCTGAACTTGTTCAGAGCTCGCTTCAACATCGATTTTTGGGGTTTCTTTAATTTTTACAGGTTCTTCAGCCTTTAAAGATTCTTTAGAAGATTTTTCTAAATCTTCTTTTTGAATTGCTTCTGTTTGAAGTGATTCTTTTTCAGCAGCTTTTGCTAAAGCCTTTTCTTTTAATTTATCTTCAGGAACTTCAATCTTTTCTTCGTCAGTTTTCTTTTTTGGCATATTAAGTTAGAATAAATTTAGTTTAAAAACTTTTGGCTTTGTAAAAGTGTTTAAGTCGAGTGTACATGAGGCTTATGAAAGTTTAGGGTGGAATTATTTCAATTAGATTGTCATTGGCGCATTTATTATCTTGTTCCAAGAATTTCTTTCTTTTTGTGAAAGTAATCTTTGATAGTATGAATCACATTTTTTACAATAGTCTGAAACATATTTTCCATTAACAATTGACCCTCCAGTAGAGATGTGGCCTTTTTTTTCACAAACCAATTCTATTAAAGAATTTTCTTTGAATTTTTTATTAATCTCTAATACTTTTATTAAATAATCTTTGTAAGGAATAACAATATCTCTAAAAATTTTTTTATTTTCTTTTATTGTACTATTTAAAGAATCACATATTTTTTTGTCTTTAGGATTTAAATACACATACTTTGCTTTATTTATTATTCTTATTCTTTTATCAATACTTTGAATTTCTTTTTTAATGGTTTTCCTATTTTCAGAAATTTCTTTTTTATTTCTATGCCCCATATTTATGTTCATAAATATTCTAATTAAAAACCATTTTTAAAAATTTATATGATTTATTTCAAACTCTTCTCAATTTCTATTAATCTATTTATTTTTGAAATTCTTTCTTTAAATAATTTTTAATTGTTTCAATGAGAGGATTTCAAACTCTTCCCAATTTCTATTAATCTATTTATTTTTGAAATTCTTTCTTTACCTGTAATACCACATTTAATAAAATCAGCTTCAAATCCAAATGCTAAGTCAGATAAAATATTTTCTGTTGTTTCGCCACTTCTATGAGAAAAAATAGTTTTAAGATTATTTTTTTTAGATAATTCAACAACTTTTTTAACTTCCACTAAAGAACCATTTTGATTTGGTTTGATAATAATAGCATTTATACTTTTATTTTCAATTGCTTTTTCTAATCGTTTATAATTTGTAACAGTTAAATCATCTCCTACAATTAAACTATTTGGGAATTTTTTTAATAATTTTCCAAAGCTTTCAAAATCTTCTTCGCCAAAACCATCTTCAATATATAAAACATTAAAATTTTTAATTAAATTTGAAAGATAAGCTATTTGTTCTTCAGAAGTTCTATCTAATTTTGGATTATTATAATGATATTTTTTTCTTCGATAAAAACTCGAGGCTGCAACATCTATTCCTAAAGGAATTTTTAGTTTAGAAAGAATATCTAAAACTTTTTTATCGTCAAGAGAAGTCATCCAAGCATCTTCATCACTTTTTTTAGATTTAAAATGTTGATCTTCTTTTTTTAAATTTAATTCAGTATCTTTTTTAGCAGACTTATTTATTTCAAAAGCTTTAATAGTAGAATTTATTTTTGGAATTAGTAAAAATTCTTGAAAATCTGGTTTTCTTGAATTAGTTTCTTCAGAGTGTTTTCCTCCACCAATACAATTTCCAACAAGTCTTGGAATTTTCTTAGCCTTAGGATTAATTAATTGCCAGACTTGTTTTTTTTGTTTTTTTGCCATTGCTTTTAATGCAGCAAATTCTAAAGCAATTATAGTATTTCCTCCAACACTCTTTGAGATAATATCCTCAATTCTTCTCAAATCATCAAATTTTTCTAAATGTTCTTGAGAAAAATAATCTGTAAATTGTTTAACTGTCTTAATGTCTTCTTCTAAACTTTTTTTATAGGATTTTATCTCGTGTTTTCCTTTAGATTTTCCAGTGGGAGCACTTGCAGAGAAATTTCCAACATTTGTTTTAATGGATACAAAAATTGTGTTCTCCCCCCTAGAGTCTTTAATTGCTTTTGCATCAACTCCTTTGATAATCATACTTAAAGAAATGAATTTTAATTTATAAGGTTTATTGAATTA
>CAZQKH010000026.1:0-1760 GCA_964593105.1 Candidatus Woesearchaeota archaeon
TTATTTCTGCAGAAAACATTTTAAATTAAAGAAATCATTTATTTTCATGGAAATATTCGACAAACGTAAACAAGACATTTTAGGTAAGAAAGATAAATCTTTTATTGGAGGATGGGATAAAAAAATAATTACTCTTTGTGAAAAATTAAACAAATCTAAGAATTATTATTCAACTTCATCCTGTTCTGGTCGAATTGTGTTAATTATTGATTCTAATAAAAAAACTTATGGGTTATTTTTAAAAATTCATCACACTTTAATTAGTTTAAGTCAATTAAAAAGAGATTTAAATGAGATTATTGGAAAATCTAAGGGCCAACTTATTATCTTTAAACAAGAACCATGTGGGCTTCATGTTGCGTGTCGTAGCTTAAAAGACGCCCAAGTTTTAGTTAGTAAAGCAAGAAAAATTGGTTGGAAAAAATCAGGAATTATATCAAGTGATAAAAGATTTATTGTTGAGATGTTTGGAACTGGAAAATTAGAATTTCCCATTATTAAGGATTGTAGATTGTTGGTTGATGAGAGGTTTTTGAAAGAGATTTTAAAGAAATCAAATAAAAATCTTAAAAAAAGTTGGAAGCAAATTAATAGTTTAAAGAAGAGCATTTAGGAATGTTTTTATATTAAATTTCTTTAATTGTATTAATAAAAATGGTGAATGAAAAGATAGTTAGATATGTAAGGTTAATGTTAAAGAAAAAACATTCTATCTCAGAAATTAAAAGAGGTCTTCTTAATCAAAAATTGCCTTTAAGACAAATTAATGCAGCAATTTCTTTTGTAGATCAAAATCCTTTGGAGGGAAGATCTTCTAGTTTTTTTAAGAGAAATAAACCGCTAAACTCTTCCCCAAAACAACCTCTTGCAAAAATTCCTCAAAAAAAGAAAGTTACTAATTCTATGTTGAAATATAAAAAAGATAAATTAAAATATAACACTAAAGTTTTCTTAGGAGTTGTTTTTGTAGTAATTTTTGTAGTGATTTTTTTGTTTATTTTGATGAATGTTTCAAAACCAAAATCAAGTATTTCTATATCTGAATTTAGCTTAAGTGAAGGTGTTTTTCTTAATTTATCTAAGAAATCAAAAGTTAATTTTGCATTAGATACACAGGAACATAAGATGTTTGTTAGTTCTATTAAAAAAGATTCTATATGTTTTCAAATAGATACTGATGAAAGATGCTTTATTAAAGGAAAAGTAGAGATTATAGATTTAAATGAGGATAATAAAAAAGATTTAATTGTAAGATTAGATAAAGTTGAAGATAAACTTGGTTTTTTATTTTTTAAAAAATATGGGGATTCTGTTTGCTATGAAAATTGGAATTGCACTGATTTTGGAATTTGTATAAATGGGGTTAAAAAAAGACTTTGTGTTGATTCAAATTCTTGTGGAACAATTTTAAATAAACCAGCTATTCAGGAAATTTGTTTTGAAAGTTCAAATCAAACATATTATTATGAAATCCCGAGCAATTTAGATTTAAAAGATTGTGGGCTTGAAAATGAAACTTTTGTAAATCAATGCTTTTTAGATGCTGCAGAAACTTGTGATTTTGCAGAGTTAAAGACATCTTATTCTATTGAAATTAATCCTATTCTTGCAATATTTGGAATGAATGTTTCTTCAAATATTTCTAGTCAAATGGAAATAAGAGGTTTTAGTGAAGATGGGAATTGTACTTTTTATGAAAAAGTTTTTGAATTTTCTAGTGCCCTTCACCCAGATTATTTTAATTATCTTTTAGAAAGTGG
>CAZQKH010000026.1:1860-5043 GCA_964593105.1 Candidatus Woesearchaeota archaeon
ATTAAACGAAATTGTTGAAAGAAATATTTTTTTCAATAAAGAATCTAGAGATTTATTTGCTTAAAACCTTTTTTTTACTTTTTTAAGCTAAATCTATATAAATAGTGGTGCTTTAAATTTATTTATGGGGGAATTCCACGTCGTGGAATTCTAATATAATGAAAGGAGGTAAAAAAAGATAAATATGGCTTTAGACTTTGCAAAAGAAGCTATTCAAAATGCAGAATCTCATAGTATTAACTTTGATGAACTAAGAGCTGGAAAGGCTAACATTAAGGTTATTGGTGTTGGAGGTTGCGGTTGTAATATGGTTACTTGGCTTTTTAATAAAGGTATTAATGGTGCAACAGTTTATGGTACAAATACAGATGCTTTACATTTGAGTGTTACTAAGGCAGATGAAAAAGTTCTTCTTGGTAAAGAATTGACTCGAGGTTTAGGTGCAGGTGGAAGACCTATGAAAGGTAGAGAAGCAGCAAAAGAATCTTTAGTTGATTTGAAAAAAACTGTTAGTGGAGCTGATATGGTATTTGTTTTAGCTGGAATGGGTGGAGGAACTGGAACAGGAGCTGCTCCGGTTGTTGCCCAATTAGCTAAAGAAGCAGGTGCTGTTGTTATTAGTGTTGTGACAATGCCTTTTGAGTCTGAGAAAGCAAGAATTGACAAAGCAGAATTTGGGTTAGGAGAACTAAGAGAAGTTACTGATACATGTATTGTATTAGATAATAATCGATTAGTAGATATTGCTGGTCAATTACCCTTAGAACAGGCTTTTGCTGTTGCTAATGAACTTGTTTCTACTATGGTTAAAGGTATTGTTGAAACAATTACTTTACCAAGTTTGATTAACTTAGACTATGCTGATGTTTCTGCAATTATGAAGAATGGTGGTGTTGCTGTGATTGGTATCGGTGAATCAGATGCTCAAGATCGTGTAACAGAAGCAGTCAAACAAGCTCTTACACATCCTCTACTTGACGTGGATTATAAAGGAGCTACTGGCGCTTTAATACACATTACTTGTGGACCTGATTTAAAATTAGAAGAATTTGATGCTATTGGTAGAACTGTTTCAGAGAATTTGAGTTCTGAATCTAATGTAATAATTGGTGCAAGAATTTCAAAAGATTTTGTTGGAAAAGTTAGGGTTATTACTATCATGACTGGAGTTAAATCTCCGTATGTTTTAGGTAAAGATGTTAATGATAGTTTTATGCCTGTATCAAAAGAAATGTCAGATTTGGGAATTGACGTAATCGGATAAATCGTATTAATACGACTGTTAATTTTTTTTCTTTATTTTCCCTCGGCGTTTGTCGAGGGGCTTTTTGTTTTTTAGAATCTTAGGATTATATTTTCTATATTACTATACATCATATAATTTTTATGGATTTTAGCCTAATTTGTTATATTGTTTTAATCCTTGTTGCCAAAAACATAATAAGTTCCACCTAATTTTTCCATCTCTTTTAGTTCTTCTCTTTTTTTATATTCTGGATATAAGATTTTATTTGAGATGAAAGATAAATTTAGTGATATTATTTCTAAAGTTGATGTTGTTACAATAAGAAAAGAACATAAATTTGTTTACTTTTAGATAAGATAGTAACTACAATTGTAACTAAAGTATAGTTACAATTGAAACAAAAAGTTTAAATAGGTTTTTGATTTGTATTTTCTATGAATGTTGAAGATCATCTTAGAAATATTTCAGAGAGTTTAGAGGTTTTGAAAGAAAATATTCAAAAAGGTATTGAGAAAAGACAAAGAAGTATTGGGTTCAATACTTCGCTTTGTGCAGTTGAGATGCTTGAAGTTTTTTTACATAAAGAGAATTTGCTTCATCCAAGTTCTTTATTAAAACATAATTGGTTTGGTTCTGTTAGAAAAGCTCATAAAAAAATAGAATTTGATTTTTTAGATAAATCTAAGATAATTAATTTAATTTGTAAAATTGAAGATAAGAGAAATTCTTTGTGTTATGGTAAGCAAAAATCTCTGTCTGAAATAAAAGAGACATTAGATTATTTTAATGAACTAAAAGAATTGTTTGAATCAAAGAGGTTAAAATGGAATTAGTAAGCTATGCAATTGATTTTGCATCTTTTTTAATGCAAAATTTAAAAGAGTTAAATAAGATAAAATCAATTATTTTATTTGGAAGCGTTGCAAGGGGAGAAGCAACAAGTAAAAGCGATGTTGATGTTTTTGTAGAGGTTTTTTCAGAAAGTACTATTTTGGAAAAAGAAATAAATAAGATTAAAGATGATTTTTTTGAATCTACAAAATTTAAAGATTATTGGAATTTGTTTGGAATTAAAAATGAAATTAATATTATTGTTGGAAAATTAGAAGATTGGAAATTAAAGGATACTATGCTTGGAAGTTCCATTGTTCTTTATAGTAAATACTCTCCAAAATTAGATGAGGGAAAGAATAAAGTAATTCTTTATTGGGATGTTATTAAAAATAATTCTAAGAGGGTTATGTTAAGTAAAAAGTTATTTGGTTATTCTCATTATGGTAAGAAATATAAGGGTTTTTTAGAAGTTTATGGAGGGGTTAAGTTGGGAGCAAATGTTATTTTAATTTATGCTGAAGAAATGAATTTGTTTTTAAAAGAGTTTAGAAAGTTTAAGGTTAAAGTTAGAATTAGACTCGTTTTTGAATATAAAGGATAAAATAAGATTTTTTAGAATCTTTATTTATAATTTAAGCCAAATCCTTCTGGCGCTCTTCCCTCTATCTTATTTGAAGGAATCATTCTTTTATTTTTCCAAGTATTAAAAAATAAATATGGATTTAAATCTGGTTCAGGTCTTTTTTTTGGTTTTTCATTAGCAAACCCAATAGGAAAAATAGCTTCAATTTTAATTTCATCTGCAATTCTTAAGGTCTGTTTTATTAATCTTTCATTAAAATGTCCAATCCAACAGGTTGAAAGTTTTGCTTTTTCTAGTTTTAATAAAAAGTTTTGAATTGCAGCTCCTGCTTGTTGTCTACAATATGTTTCTCCTATTTTTCCATAAGAGCTAACAGTTTTTTTAGAGTTTGTTAAAAATAAAACTACATATTTTGCTTCGGCAATAAAATCTTGTTCTGCCCATTTTGCAATTTTTTGTATTTTTGAGTGCTCATCTACTAGGATAAATTGTAATGAGAAGATGTTTCCTGCCATTGGAG
>CAZQKH010000027.1:0-4579 GCA_964593105.1 Candidatus Woesearchaeota archaeon
ACCACCAGTAGCCGGCATTGCTTCGCCTAAAGTTTTTTGAATATTTCCTGCTTGTACCATGTCTAGATCAGAAACACCTGCTCCTGTACCATAAACCACTGCCACATCAGCAACCGCGTTGTCCACGAATGGACCCGGGAAGTTAGCTGCAGCAGCCATACCAGCAGTCATACCTGTCATCAAAAGGCTAGCACCAATAGCTGTAATCTTTTTAAAATTAAATTTCATATTTGTTTTTTTTAACCTCCTTTTAGCTCTATAGCAAATTATTGCCTAGGGCAACATGTCATCGCAAACTTAAATAGCTATAGGGGAAACTATTTATTAATCTCATAAAAGACGTATTACATTCGTGTTCGGCAAATGCTTATTATCCCTATAAGATTTTACGATGTACTTATGAAAATTCAATTTCCTTTAAAAAGCTTGCTCTTGGTTTTTACGCTCTTGACCTCAAAACTTGCTTATTCATAGGTTTTACTTATAAGGCTTATGGTGTAACTAAATTATGAGAACACATCTCTTTTTTCATAGCATTGAAACCAAAGATATATATATTCAAAAATAATATATATGTGTAGTATATACTTTAAAAATGGTTAAAACTCAAATTTAATAATTTGATAACATCTATTTTAAAAAATTAAAATGGTCAAAACAAAAGTTAGAGAGATATTTTTGAGAGAATCGAAAGGAACATTTACTATTTTCTCAAAACAAAAAACTGCTAAAAAAGAATATAATTTTGAAGGAATTTCTGCTCTACGACAGTTATTGAGCAATGAAAAAGCAAGGATTTTAAATGTGGTAAAATACAAGGATGTGAAATCAATCTATAATTTAGCTAAAATCCTTGAACGGCCATTTAAAGCAGTATTTGATGATGTAAAACTACTGCAAAGGTTTGGATTTATAGATTTATTAAAAGAAAAAACAAAAAAGAGAATAAGACACAAACCAGTTATTGCTGTAGATAATGTGGTAATTAATATTAAGATTTAATTGTCTCCAAACCCTTTTATTACCTCTTAACCCCCAACATATTGTTAGAAGTACTTGCTAATTTAATCTTATTTTGATTATTAACTTAATTGCCTTTTGCTTAATTTTATTCTTTATCTAATATCTTTTGAAGATTAACTAAAAATTCTTCTGTGTCTACAAAATAATTTGGATATGCTTTCTTCAAATCATTCGTTGTATCTGCTCCAACAAGAACAACGTCGTATTCTTTTTGACCTTGATTTCTCTTTTCTGCTCTTGCATAGTCAAGAATTGCTTTTTCCTCTTGAAGTTTTGTATATCCGCTTATATTAAGTTTTTCCCCTACAATATCCAGTTCCAATAAAAAGAATTGTAGCTTTGGTTTTGCTTTTACAGAATGCTCAAATACCTTTATTGCTTTTGCCCACCCCCTCATAACTTTAACTACTTGTAACTCTTTTTCTTTTTCTTTTATCTGAGAATATAACTCTCTTTTATTGATAGGGGTGTTTGGAACAAGAGGGGTTCCTTCAATAATTGCAAAAGCTGAACTTACTAGTCTAAAAAAATCCATCCAATCCTTCTGACCTTCATTAGATTTTATTGCTTGCCTAGTGAAAAAATCCACAGTCTCAATTGCTGTTGCCCACAAATGTTGTAACTTTGATCTTATTTGAACCTCTACTAGCAACCCATTATAATCTTTTTTTCCTTCTTTATCGCTTTTATATCTATAAATCAAATGAATGCTTCTATAACCGTCTTCTTTTGGGTAGGTAATGTAGTCTTTCTCATTTACTTTTTTATGTTTTATGTCTCCCTTAACATAACCTTCTTTGTAGAGTTCTCTTGCAAGCGTCACATTAGATAAAACAACTCTGCAACCTGCTACATCTTGCATTTGTGAAAGTTTCATTGTGGGATCTTTTCCAAGGTATTTTCGTTGTAACTTCTTAAGAATAGAAGGGAGTCTTTTTAACCTCTGGACAGACAAAGCTTCTTTATCCATCTTCTCTGAAACTCTTTTTAACCTCTTTTTGAAAATATGCATAGGGTATCTATGTATAGCTCTCCAATTATCCAATATTTCAAGTGCTTTTTCTTTTTCTTTTTCTAAACTCGTCTCACTAATTAAAAGATTTCCTGCAAAATCAAGTTTTGACTTACTAAACCCTTTTGGTTTTATCCACGCCATTATATCTTGGGGATTTTAAACTATTTAAATATTTGCTTTGCGCATCAATTTAACAGCTAAAATTGGGTTTACATAACCTAATTAATCTTCTTGCGCAGTTATAAGCCTTCTTCTTTATGTCTTTGCGCATACAGGATTACTAGAAATAAACCTTAAAGTAAATATCTAAATCTTGGAAATTTTGAGCTGCACCTTTAGAATTTAATGTAATATTTCCTTGCTCTAAAGAAAAAACCTCTATACCTTGATATGTTGAATTAAAAGAATATCCTTTATTTGGCCTATCTTCTCCAACTTGCCAGCTATTATTAATTAAATTTGTCAGGGTTTCCTTTAAAACTTCACAACTATCTTTTCCACTCAAACAAATCCTTTCCTCAGAACATTGTTTAATTAGGTCTTTAATATCTAAATAATCTGGATAATATGTTATAGAACAATTTGCAGTATATTGTGATAAAGCTTGAATAAAAGACTCTACCTCATAACTTTCTACTTCTTGGTTTGGTTTTCTTAAGGAAATTGTGAGAAAAACTAAAATAATCACTGCTACAATAATAATAATTAAAGTAAATCCAATCATTTCTTCTTGAGCTTTTTTGTTTTTATTCATTTTAAATTTCATCTCCTCCATAACTTATTATAAATTTAGCTAATTCACATTTATTATAAATTTCCCCTTGATAGTTTTCTTTTCTACATAAAGAAACAAAAGTAGAATGATCTGAACCTACAACTTGACTTGATAAAATCCTTAAATGTGTGCAATCAGGATAATTTCCAAATGTACATTCTATTTCAGGGGAATCTTCTTGTTCAAAATTATTAATTCTTCTTATTTCCATATTAGAAACTCCCCAAAAATTTCCGTAAATATCAATATTATTTTTTAGTGCAATTGTTTTGTCAAAATCTACACAATTCACTTTTTTTCCTCCAAAAGCTTCACCACAAGAAAATTCAGGACTTTCTGCTATTTTTGTTACTAAGAGCAAAGCATTTCTTTCATTTAAGAGATTTGCATCTTCTTTTAAACTTGAAAGCTTAAAAGAAACCATAAACATTCCTGCCAAGGCAAAGAAAATAACTACAGCAATTAACATAAATGCTGTCTGCTGGATTTTCATTTGTGCTTTTTTATTTTTCATTTTTTATATTACCATAATCTACTGTAAGGAACCCAGGTTCCTTGACATTCAACCTCCTTTAAATTTACTGTATTTTCTGTTACCATAATCTACAGGGGGAAAATTTACTACCATAAAGGTCTTTTGAAATTGAAAAAATTAAAGTCATATCTTCTGAAGAAGTTTCTTCATTATTTACATAAGAATTTATTGAACTCTTAAAAAGACTTAAATCATCAGAAATATAATTTTGACAAGTTGAAAGAGAAGTCAAAGATAATTTTTCTTCATATAAAGTAGATAAAGTATTTGTTCTTTTTAATAATCTTTTTAATTGACACTCATAAATATTTTCATTTGAAAAAATAGCTCCATACATTAAAGAATTTGTGTAAAAATAAAGTTGACTTTCACCTTTAGTAACACTTCCTTCAGAGCAATCTTCTTCAGAGCAATCCACATAAATATCGCAAGAGATTCCTGAAGAAAAACAAACATTTATTTCATCTCCTGAACAAGAATCTTGATTAAAGGATTTTATAAAGATATTTTCAAAATCAAGATTATTTATCTCATCATTTACTTCTTCTGGTGCTGAAATAAAACAATACTCTTCTTTTGCAGGAATTAAATAAATTAAACTTGCTACCTTAAAAGGAAATTCAAAAGGCTTTGAAAATAAATAAAATTCTTTTCCTTCCACATATTCCTCAGAAAAAATATATTTATTTCTAAATGAAACTTCTTGACCAAATCCAGACCATTTATCATAAAGTTTTTCTTTAACTGCAATTCCTTGTCTTCCAAATTCACCATATAAATTACACCTAGGATATATTCTTGTCTCTGTAGAAGTTGTTAAAACTGATTTTTTTCCTTGTTCAAACCCTACTTCTAAAGGATTTAATAAAATCCCTATTTCTTTACTTGTTTTAGTTGTTTGTTCTGTTTGTCCTGATTTAATGAAATTTGTTAAAAAATATATTGCTAAAAAGAGTATTATTGCTCCAACTATGATTGCAAACATCCAAGAAAATGAAATTTGTAAATACGCTTTTTTATTTAACATTGTAAGACACGCGAGGACACCAAGGTTTCCTTCGCATAACCTTCCTTTTTATTTGCTTGACATTCAACACCTAAGGTGCGAGAACCTCTAATGAGGCTTTCCCTTAAGTTAGATTCATTATTGATTAACATTGTAAGACACCTACGGTTTCTTGACATTCAACACCTAAGGTGCGAGAACCTCTAATGAGGCTTTCCCTTAAGT
>CAZQKH010000028.1:0-4491 GCA_964593105.1 Candidatus Woesearchaeota archaeon
ATTTATTAAATTATTTATTCAACTTTGTTTTCTTTTTCTCCAAGCAAAACTCCATTATTATTATAAACTACAAATTTTCTATCTCCATTTTCATCATGTCTATATCCCCAAATATCAAGAAATTCATCATCGTTTTCATAACCAAATCCCCAATCAAGAGGTTTTATAGAACCAAAGTTATAAATTGTATCTGTATCAAAAGGTCCACTAGGAAAATACAATATATGCCCATTAGGACAATTTCTTGAAAGAACCATTTTAGAATTACCATCATTATTCAAATCATATTTTCCTTCAAACATTTCTTTGTTACAATTAAAACCTAAAAAAAACAAAGGCACTAAAAATAATGATAACAAGTTTTTTCTTTTCATAACAAAATAAAGAAGCCCTACTATAAATATTTATTTGAAATTTTTATAAAGATTTATATAATAATTTTTCAATCTAAACATATGGATTTAAAGAAATTCATTAAAAAAGAGCGTCTAATTTGGCACAAATATTTTCTTCCTTCACTTCTTGCAGGAATATGTGTAGGGATAATTGCATGGATTTTTGAATTAACAATTTCAAACATTCTTCTTTTTGCAAGTGTTGGTGCTTCTGCAGTAATCTTAACACATTCAACATCTCATCATTTAGTAAAACTAAGAACCACCATTAAAGCATACATAATTGCAATAATTGTCTCATTTCTATTTTATGGTTTAAGAAAAATAGTTCATTTGGATCTTGCCTTGGCCATAGCAATAATGGTTTTTATAATGGGAATTTTCTTATTTGCCTTTGATGCTTTTCATCCTCCTGCAATAACTGCTGCACTTTCTTTTTTAGTTTTAGATAGAATTCTTTTAGAATTATTTTATTTATTCTTAGCAATAATTGCTTTATTAGTCTTAATAAGATTTATAACTTATATTTTTGAACAAAAACTCTCAATTAAAAACTTTTTTCATGAATTTAAAGGAAGCCTCATAAAAAGTTAAAATTATTTTAAATATTTCTTAATTAATTCCATAACTTTTTGACCATTAACTTGACCCTTAAACTCTTTCATCACCATTCCCATATAAGCATTTTCCCTTAATCCCGGTTTTGATTTAATTAATTTCATAACTTTCTCTTCAATAGAACCCAAATCAATCTTTTCTGTTTTTAATATTCCATCAATCTTTTCACCTTTAACAATTCTATTTAAAACCTCTTTAACATCGCCTTCAGAAATTTCTTTCTTTTTTACTAAATCTAAAACAGTATTATAATTATCTTCTAAAACTTTCTCAACTTTACCTAAATCTTTTTCCTGTTTTTTAGCAATCTCTTTTGGAAATATTAAAATTGTTTTTGCAATTAAATGACCTCTATTTAAAACTTTTAATAATTCTTTAAATAATTCTAATTTATTTTGTTTAAATAATAATTTAATCATTTCTTCACTCAAACCTTTTTCTTTTAATTCAATTTTAATTTCTTCTCTTGGTCTTGGGAGAGTTTTTTTTGCTTCATCAAGAAAACTTTTTGAAATTTTTAATAAAGGCAAATCTGTTTCAGGATACATTCGAGCACTTCCAGGTAAAGGCCTCATAAATTCACTTGAAGCATCTAGCAAAACTTTTCTAACTTCCATTTCAACGTGTTTCTTAGAATCAGATAATTTTCTTTGTCGCTCAATCTCAATTTCAATTGCTTTAATAAAAATTCCCATATTTTGCATTCCTTTCATCTCAACTCTATTTTCCCCACGAATAGAAAGATTAACATCTTGTCTAATTGTCCCAATTCCTCTTCTAACTTTACAACTCCTTAAAATATCTCCAATTTTTAAAGCAACTTCTTTAGCATGTTCAGGGTTTTTAATATCTGGCGCAGTTACAACTTCTACTAATGGAAATCCTAATCGATCTAATTTGTAAACTTCCCTTTTATCTAATCTCTCAACAATTCTTGCAGCATCTTCTTCTAAATATAAATAATCAATTCCCACTTTTCCTTGAAAGGTTGTAATAAATCCTCCTCTTGCAATCATCACAGTTCTTTGAAATCCTGAAACATTTGAACCATCAAGCACAGTTTTTCTCATTATCTGAGTAATTGGCAAAACTTTCATATCCATTAATAATCCTAATTGAACAGCAATCTTCAAAGCCTCTTGATTGATTTCATGCGGAGGCTCTTCATCTAATTCAACTAAACAAGTATTTTCCTTATATCCTTGATAAATAAAGTCTTTAGCTAATTTTGTTTGATATTGAGCAGCAACATCTATTTCTCCACTTTCACCTGCAACAGCATGCAAATTTCTTTTAATTTCAAAATCAGGATCATCTTTTCTTAAGATGCATGGACAATTACAAAACAATTTTTCCTTAGAATCTAATTGCTGATGGATCTCTAAACCTGATTTAAAATTCAATTTCTCATAATCTTTATTATTTAAATCCATAAATAAAAAAAACAAAACCCATTTAAATAAACTTCTCCTTAATTTTTCATAATGAAAAAAGAGATTAAAGATACTACTAAAAAGAAATTTGGAATTTTGCATCCAAATATACTCCCTACAACTTTTGGGCAGAACGCTGCAGATAAATTAACAAAATATGCAGGTAGTTGGGGATTTATAATAATTTTTGTGACGGTTCTTATTTTATGGATGTTATTTAATACTTCATGGATGATTTTCGGGCACACTTGGGATGAAAAACCCTTTATTTTATTAAATTTAATTTTGTCTTGTGTTGCAGCTCTACAAGCCCCAATAATCTTAATGAGTCAAAATCGACAATCTCAAAAAGATAGACAAAGAGCAGAATATGATTATACCATTAATAGAAGAGCAGAAAGAGAAATTCAAGATGTTAAAACACAATTAACAAGAATCGAAAAGAGATTTTTAACAAAAAAGAAATAATTAAATTTCTAATCGATTATTTAATTCATGAGCAAAATTAGTTAACATCATCTTTTCAACTTTATCTCGATTTTTTTCTTGACCTAAAACCCACCCTAATTTAACAAAAGCAGTTTCACTAAGCATATCTTTTAAGTAAATAATTCCAGTATCTATTAATTCGTGACCTGTAACATAAACTAAAGGATCTAATCTTCCAAAAATAGTCTGAGCAGTAGCACATACAATTAATCCTTTTTTCTGAACTTCTTTAAGCTTTTTAATCCAACTTAAACGAGCACCAGAAGTAGCAACATGCCCTAAACCAACTGTTTCTAAGATAATTCCCTTATATTTATTATCCACATAATAATCTAAAATATCTGGATTTTGTCCAGGGTAAAATTTTATTAATCCAACTTTCTCTTCAAACTTAGTATTGACAAAAGGTTTTAATTTATTCCTAAGATTATGTTCTGAAATCAATTCTATTTTATCTTTATAAATTTTCGCAAAAGGTTTTCTATTTACGGGTTTAAAAGCATCTCTTTTAGAAGAGTGCATTTTTCTTACTTTTGTTCCAGCAAGAGCATAACAAAAATCATCATTAGTAGATGCATGCCCCACAATCATTACTTCTGCAATATCTGAAATCGCAGCTAAAGCAGCACATTTTAAATTTAAATTAGCATCTGAACTAGCTCTATCAATTGATCTTTGAGAATATGTTAATACAACGGGTTTATTTAAATTTCTTAAAAAGAAACTCAACGCAGCAGAAGTATAATGCAAAGTATCTGTTCCTTGAGTAATTATAATCCCTTTAATGTCCTTATCTTCTAAATATTTTTCACAAACCTTCGCAGTTTTTTGCCAATCTTTAAAATCCATATTTTCAGATCCTTTCATAAAAGGAACTTCTACCTTTGCAAGATCAACATTATCAAGAATCTCAGGATAATATTTAAGTAAATCATCTGGGCTTTCAACAAAATCAACTCCTCCTTTACCAGGGTTCAATCTAGAAGAAATAGTCCCTCCTAAAATAATCATCACTATCTTTGGTTTTTTAGAATCTCTTTTTATCTTAAACTCTTGTTTATTTTCTTTAAACTTTTTAAGAATTTTAATATCTAAAACCTCTTTTTTATTAAATCCAATATTATAACCTGTTCCTAACTTTAATAAAATAATTCCAGATTCAGAACTTTCTAATAAAGTTCCTTCATAAATTGTTTTGCTTAAATGAACTTCGACAAAATCTCCTGCTTTAGCATTTGTTTTCATGATTAATACAAATAAAGAAGATTTATTAAATTAATTGTTAAAAAGATTTTCTTAATCCAAAGCAATTAAACCAAAACACTATAATGGTTTCCAATCTCCTAATTCAAAATCAATTTTAGAAAAATCAAACCATGCCTTTATCTTATCATCCATTGCTTCCTTGACGCATTCTTTTTTACAATAGGGTTTTCCATCATAAAAAATTGGAAAATCATATTCTATACTTTTGCACTTTTCACATGGAGAAACATATCCTTTAATACTCATCTCAAAAAATAAAGATTATAGTTTATAAAACTTGTTATCTAAAA
>CAZQKH010000029.1:0-3115 GCA_964593105.1 Candidatus Woesearchaeota archaeon
GTATTTTAGTAAGTACCAAAGTCGTCTTTCTTAGTTTCTTTTGGTCTTTGAATTTCTCTAGGAATTGTTGCAAAAGATGGTGTTGCAATAATAACGTCTCCAAAACCAGCAATACTTCCTTCAAGAGCGTCAACAGTTTTCTTTATTTTAGAAACCGCTCTTTTTAATTCAATAGGGTCTTTTTTCTTTAAAGTTTTAATATCAATAATAGCAATAGTATATCCTTCTCTTAAAGCATTTAAAACCAAGTTTGCATCTTCATAATCTTTTAATGAAAATAATCTAACTAAAACTTTGTTTGTTTTTTTTTCTTGTTCTAAATCTATTTCCAAATATTCATTATCAATAGAATCTTCACCTGAATTTGAGAAAACATCTCTTATTTTTTTAAATACCATATTAGATTTAGATTTGAATTATTTATAAAGATTTCGGGGCTATTTTAGATAGGTTTTATTCCTTTTTATCCAAAGAACCCATGATTTCTTCTTTTAATTTGTCTGCTTTTTTAGTAATTTCGTCTTCTTGTTTTTCTAAAGTCTTTAATCTTAAATTTAATAATTTTTCTTTACTCTCTAATTCTTCTTTAACTTCTTTTTGATCTTTTTTAATCATTAATTGTCCAATTATTTTATATACATCTGATTTTGATTTTCCTATTTCTTTTATTGCAGAATTTGTTTCAGAGAATTCTAATTGAAAAGCTTGTTTTTGCATTAATATATTTTGCAAATTTTGTTCTAACATTTGCAATTGTTGTATTGATTCTTCTTGATTTTTCATTTTAATCTGTTTTCATTTGTTTAGTTTTAGTTCTTGGTTTAAAGAAAATTTTACCCCCACATTTAATGCAAACAAATCTCTTTTTCAAATCTTTACTATCAATTTCTTCATTACATTTAAAGCATTTATAGGTTACCATTTTGTTTTATATTTTTTAATTGTTAACTTTACTTTTAAATTTAATTGTTTTTATTCTTCTTTCAAATAATAGGTATCTGAAGCAAATTTTTTCCCACATTTAGAACAAATCCAAATTCCTTTGGCTATTCTTTTTGCACCAATTCTTTTACAAAAAGGGCAGGTTTGTTTAATTCTTTGTTTAGTCTCAACTTTTACTAATTTATCTTTTGATCTTTTTCCATATCTAGCACCAAATCTTCCTGCTGCTTTTGATTTTTTTGATTTTGTTGTCATTTTATTTAATGTAAATGGGGCTGCCCGGATTTGAACCGGGGACATGAAGTCCCAAACCTCATAGGATAACCAAGCTTCCCCACAACCCCAATAAAAAAATAGAGCGAGAGAGATTTATAAAGTTATTTAATGCTATTTCTTTTTAGCAAGTTCTTCCTTTGGTGCTTCTTCTTTTGCTGCTCCTTCTTTTGCTTCTTCTCCTTCTTTCTCAACTTTCTTTGCATCTTCAGCTTCTTTTGCAGCTTGAGTAGCTTTTAATTTCTTATCTTGTTCGCCTTTTAATTTTGAAAAATATTCTTCTAATTCTTTTTTCTTTTCTTCAGAAGTTTCTGTTATTTCTTCATTTATTTGTTTATCATATTTCCCTTCGTCGATTTCTTGTTCAATTTCTTGAGGAGATTTGCTTTCAATTAAAAAACCTAAACTAACACAACTTCCAGCAACAGTTTTAACTGCTGATTTTAAATCCTTACACAGCAAGTTTTGAAATTTTGTTTTTGCAACTTTAATAATTTGTTCAATAGAAGCATTTGCAGCTTTGATGTTTGCTTGATCTCCAGAGCCTTTGTCAATTCCTAACTCTTTTTTTAATAATTCTGAAACTGGTGGAGAAAAAACATTAATTACGAATTCTTTTGTAGCCATGTCAATTTCCAATTCAACTGGAACCTTCATTCCTTTAAAGTTTTGAGTAGCTTCATTAACTTTTGAGATCACTTGACCAAGATTTACTCCTGCAGGTCCAAGTTTTTGACTTAAAGCAGGTCCTGGCTTCATTGCCCCGCCTTCTACTAATATTTTAACTTGCATTTTATTCTTCGTCCTCCTCACGTCTTATAACTTTAACATTATCTAGTTTAATTGTAACAGGTAATGGAATAACCGCACCTAATAAACTTACGACTACTTCTTCCTTTTGTTTATCTATTCTTAAAACTTTTGCCTTTTCACCTTTAAGAGTTGAACCAATTATTTCAATAATATCCTTTTCTTTAATAGTAATTGTAGCAGCACTTGTTTCAATCATGTTTTTTATTTCTTCATATGTAATTGTTTTACCAATGATTCCTTTTACATAAGGTAGATTGTAAACTGCTTCTTCTGCAGAATCTCTATCTTCTGCTTCTAAAAGAATGTATCCTCTTAGACCATGGGGTCTTAGAACAGATTGAACATTAAGACTTTTCTTCATAATTCTTTCACCAATAGTTTCAACTGCTTGGTCTTCTTTGTTTGTTGTAACTTTTATCACAAATATCATTTTTTATCTCAGTGGGTTCCACCACCTCTTAATTATCTAAGAAGTAGACATAGTTATTTAAAATTTAGCCTTTATAAAACTTTTTAATCAGAAGATTTTGCCCAAACTTTATTTCCTAAATCTCTTAAGTATTTCTTTTCATTTTTGTTAATTTTTGGAGAATATTTACTTCCACCAGCAAAAAGCACTTCTAATTTATTTCCTTCTAGGATTTCAAATTCTGCAGCTCCTATCAATGGAAAGTAATTTTTTTTAGGATTTTTCTTAAGATCTTTTTCAGGAAAAACATTTACAAGGATAAAATGTTTGTTAGCTCTTTTTGGTCTTCTAGAACATCCAAGGTATATTCCCTCTGCTTTATAATCATAACAGCTGAGTTTATATTTTACTCTAGGTTTTGGAATCATACTTTAAAATTAAATGAGGTATATAAAAAGATTATTGCAATCAAATTCCAAAGGCCTTCATTAAAATAGAAATAATAAACCCAATTACTCCTAAGAGAGCAATTCCAATTCCAGAAACTTTTGCAATCATTTGAAATTCTTTTTTTGAGGGTTTTTTAAGAACATACCAAACCCGTTTACATTTTTTCCAAAATTTTTTTAATTCCTGTAATGTTGCCATAGAATAAAGGGGGATGAATTGTTTTTAAAG
>CAZQKH010000029.1:3215-4479 GCA_964593105.1 Candidatus Woesearchaeota archaeon
TAATCTACAAAATCAATCCCCAATTCTTCTTCAATTTCTCTATGCCTTAGAACCTCAATTGGATCTCCTTGCCCAAGAATTTGATTACTTTTAACACCAGTAACTATTAATAAAACTCTAATTGATTTTGCCATATCCTCTGAAATCTTCGCACCCCAAATCATTTTAGCATCAGGACTTAATTTATCCCCCACACTAGAAATAATTTCCTTACATTCATCTAAACTCATATCACTTCCCCCTATGATATTTACTAAAGCTCCTTTAGCATCAGAAATATCCACATCTAATAAAGGATTATCAATTGCTTTAATAACAGCATCTTGAGCTCTTTGTTCTGTATCTGATTCACCCATTCCAATTAAAGAAACCCCTCCATTAACCATTATTGTTTTAATATCAGCAAAGTCTAAATTAACTAAACCAGAAGTTGTAACTAATTCAGTTGTACCTTTTACAGCATTTGTTAAAATCTCATCAGCAATTTTAAATGCAGTATGCAAAGGTAAGTTTGGAGCTAACTCTAATAATTTATCATTTGGAATAACAATTAAAGTATCAACAACAGATTGCATTCTTTCTAAACCTTCCATCGCATTTTCAATTCTTTTTTGACCTTCTACTGTAAAGGGCATTGTTACCACACCAATAGTTAAAGCACCTTGTTTTTTTGCAATAGAAGCAATAACCGGAGCAGCACCAGTACCAGTACCTCCTCCCAAACCACAAGTAATAAACACCATATCTGAATTAGCAAGCTTCTTTTTAATCTCTGATTCAGATTCTTTTGCAGATTCATGACCTATTTTAGGATTTGATCCAGCACCTAAACCTTGAGTTAATTCTTTTCCAATTAATATTTTTGAATCAGCATTAGCATATAGGAGATCTTGAGCATCTGTATTAATGGCAATTAATTCACCACCTTTAATTCCAATTTCTCTCATTCTACTTAAAGAATTATTTCCTCCTCCTCCAATACCAACAACTTTAATCTTTGCAGTTTGTTGTTTAATAATCTCTGCCAACTCTTGATCAATTACCTTTGTTTTTGAACTAGAACTTTCAGATTCGTGTCCTTCATAAACATCTTCCATATTTAATTTAATTATATTTTGTTTATAAAAATTATTGTGATGATTTTAGGGTAGTTTTTATGCTTTTTTTTCTACTTTTTCAGAATTTTCACTTTTTTTCTCAGAATTTTCATCTTTTTTCTCGACCTTTTCATCTTTTTTTTCTGGTTTTGGAAGCTCTTTCACTT
>CAZQKH010000030.1:0-4385 GCA_964593105.1 Candidatus Woesearchaeota archaeon
AAAAATAACCCAAAAAACTTATAAACTACTCCTTTCTATAAATTTCGTATAATGAGGAAAAAATAGAGTTAAATGATTATTATAATCTCTCAAAATAAAGTAAAAAAAATATAAAATGGATATACCTACAGATATACAACATCAACAGATGGGCTATGATAGAACTGCAACAATGTTCTCTCCAGAAGGAACTATTCTTCAAGTAGAATATGCAGAAAAAACAGTTAGATTGGGAAGCTCAAGTCTTGGAATGGTTTGCACAGATGGTGTATTTATTCTAGCTGATAAAAGAACTGAAGACCCTTTAATTGTTCCGGGGTCTGCAAATAAAATTCATGAAATAGATTCGCATATATTTACTAGTATTGCTGGAATTATCTCAGATGCAAGAGTTTTAATTGATAAGGCTAGGGTTATTGGCCAACAACATAGAGTAACATATGATTCTCCTGTTGAAACCGAATTAATAATAAAAGAAATCTCAAATACAAAACAACAATTTACCCAATATGGTGGAGCAAGGCCTTTTGGAGTCTCTTTAATGATTGCTGGGAAGACAAACAATAAATTTCAATTATATTCGAGTGATGTTACTGGAAATTATTTAGAATATTATGCAAATGCTATTGGAGAAAATGATAATAAAATAAAAGAAAAATTAAAAGAATCTTATAAAAAAGATTTAACAATTAAAAAAGGCCTTAAATTAGGATTAAATATTTTTAAACAAATACAAGGGGATAACTTTAAAATTAATAGATTTGAAGCTTGTTATATTACAGAAAATCAAGATAAAATTATAAGAATCGAAGGTTCTGAACTTCAAGAATTAAAATGAGTCAAACAACAGCAAGAATTAGAAAAAACAGTTTAGATTTTGAAATATTAGTGAATTTAGAAGAAGCCCTTAAATTCAAAAAAGGGGAAAGTGATTTTTTAAATGTTGAAGGAGATGTTATTTTTTCTGATATTAAAAAGGGATTTAGAGCATCAAATAATGACTTGGAAATTGCATTTAAAACAACAGATCCTATTGAAATAGGAAAAATAATTGTTAAACAAGGCGAAGTTCAAACAGATCAAGCCCATAGAGATGAAGCAAAAGAAAAGAAATTTAGACAAGTTGCTGATTTTTTAGCAACAAATGCTACAGACCCTCAAACAGGAAGGTCACACTCACTAGAGAGAATTAAAAGTGCTTTAGAACAATCCCAAATTAATATTAAAAACATTCCTATAGAAGATCAAATTAATGATATTATCGACGTTATTAGTCAAATAATTCCCATTAAAATCGAGACCAAAAAAGTAAAAATTACTATTCCTGCTATCCACACAGGTAAAGCATATGGCATAGTAAACACTTATAAAGGGAAAGAAACTTGGCTTGATAACGGAGACTTAGAAGTGATAATCAATGTTCCTGCGGGAATAATTATTGACTTCTATGACAAGTTAAATTCAGTCACTCATGGAAGTGCACTTACTGAAGAGGTAAAAGAAAAATAAAATGGAAAGAAAAGCGATTATCCCGGGAGAACTCATTATTGAGGGCGAAGATTATTTGCCTGGAGAAGGAACAGAGAAAAAAGACAATAAAATCTATGCTCTAAGATATGGTTTAGCAGAAGAATCTAATAAATTAATAAAAGTAATTCCTTTATCTGGTGTTTATGAACCACGAAGAGGAAATGTTATTATTGGTAAAGTTGAAATGCTTACTTATAATGGATGGGTAATTAATATTGGCTCATCTGAAAATGCTTTCTTACCTTTAACTGAAGTTCCAAGATATGTTAATAAAGATGATCTTGAAGAAGTTATGGGAATTGGAGATATGGCGATTATTAAAATTGTTTCTCTAAATAAAAGAGGAATTGATGTTACAATAAAAGCAAGAGGATTAGGTAGAATAGATGAAGGACTTATTTTTGAAATTAATTCTAATAAGGTCCCAAGAGTTATTGGAAAAGAAGGAAGTATGATAAAATTAATAAAAGACGAAACAAATACAAATATTACTGTTGGACAAAACGGAAAAATCTTAATTAAAGGAGAATCAATTGAAAGTGAATTGCTTGCAAAAAAAGTAATTAAACATATTGTTGAAAAATCTTTTATATCGGGATTAACAGATGAAGTAAATAATTGGTTTAAGGAAAACAAAAAATGAATAAAAATATGTTAGAAAAATTTGTATTACAAGATATGGGAAAAATTAAAGTTTTTGATAAAAAAAGTAATTTGAAAATTGGAGAAGTAAAAATATATTCATATAAAGAAGAAGGCATTTGTGGACAAATTAATATTTATAATTTAAAAAATAATAATACTAATAAAACTTCTAAAAAATGGGTAAGTGAATCACAAATAATTCCAGATACAAAAAAAATTCAAAGTTTTTATAATCAACCTATTTCATTAGGAGTGATTGATATGGAATATGATATAAAATTGGAGCCTAACAAAAAATAAAATGACTTACAAAAGAACAGACGGAAGAAAAAATGATGAACTAAGACCTGTAAAAGCAAAAGTTGGAGTTATTCCAAACGCAGACGGAAGTGCGATGTTCCAAGCAGGAAAAACAATTGCTATTGCTGCAGTTTATGGTCCTAGAAAAATGCATCCTCAACATCAACAAGATCCAACAAAAGGAAAAATAAGATGTACTTACAATATGATAAGTTTTTCTGTTTCAGACAGAATTAGACCAGGTATGAGTAGAAGAAGTACTGAAATTAGTAAAATAACTGAATGGGCTTTAGAACCTGTTTTATTATTAGATAAATTCCCAAATACCGTTGTAGATGTTTTCATTAATATTATTCAAGCTGATGCTGGAACAAGATGTGCTGGAATAAATGCTGCTGCAATGGCCTTAGCTCATGCAGGAATTCCCATGAAAAGTTTAGTTACAAGTGTTTCTGCTGGAAAGATGGATAAAACTCTTGTATTGGATTTAGACAAATATGAAGATTCTGAATTTAAAGAAGGAGAAGGATCAACAGATATTCCAATTACAATGACTCCTGATGGAAAAATAACTCACTTTCAATTAGATGGAAAAATAAATGCTAAACAATTAAATGAAATTATTGATATGGTTCAAAAATCTTGTAAAGAAGTTTACGAAGTTCAAAAAGAAGCATTAAAAAATTCAATAGAGGAAAAAGGATAAAATGAATAACCCAAACAAAACCCCATATGCTACAGCAGATAGAATTATAGAATATTTAGGTCAAGGTAAAAGATTTGATGGAAGAGGACTTGAAGATTTTAGAGATATTGAAATAGAAACAGATGTATCTAAAAATGCTGAAGGTTCAGTAAGAGTTAAAATGGGTAAAACAGAAGTTTTAGTTGGAGTTAAAATGTCTGTAGGAACACCATATGCTGATTCTCCTAAAAGTGGAAATTTAATGGTAACTGCTGAATTACTTCCTTTAAGTTCTCCAAGATTTGAAAATGGGCCTCCAAGATTCCCTGCAATTGAATTAGGAAGAGTTACAGATAGAATAATTAGAGAAAGCAAATTTGTTGATTTTGAAAAATTATGTATTGAAGAAGGTGAAAAGGTTTGGACTGTATTTGTAGATATTTATTCATTAAACCACGACGGGAATTTATTTGACGCAGCTGCAATCGGAGCAGTTATTGCATTGAAAAATGCTAAAATTCCAGGCTATGACCCAAAAACAGAAAAAGTTCTTTATGAAGAACATACAACTAAAGGATTGCCATTAAGTAAAGATGTTCCAATTTCTATAACTTATTACAAAATAGGGGACCATTTAATTGTGGACCCTACTTTAGAAGAAGAAGATATTAGTGAAGCAAGAGTAACAATTGGAATGTTAGGAGATAATATATCCTCTATGCAAAAAGGTAATGAAGCAGGAATCGCTGTAGAAGATATGAAAAAGATAATTAATGGTGCTGAAAAGATTATATCTAAAGTTCATAAGAAAATTGAAAAATATTTAAAATAAAATGACCCAAGAACAATTTACAAAATATGAAAGAGCAAGAATTCTTGGTGCAAGAGCATTGCAGATTGCAATGAATGCTCCTCTTTTAATTAAAATTTCTGAAAAAGATTTAGAAAAAATTAAATTCGATGCTCTTAAAATTGCAGAAATAGAATTAGATTCAGATGTTCTTCCAATTTCAATTAAAAAACCTTTTCCTGAGAAAAAAGAAGAAAAACTTAAGAGAGCTAAAACTAAAAAAGTTAGTGATCAAGAGAAAAAAGAGATTGAAGCTGAGGAAGTAAAAGATATTTCAGAAGAAGGTGAAATCATGGAACTTGCAAACCCTTCTGAAGAAAAAGAAGAATCAGAAAATCCTGTTAAAGAACAATAATTCTTTTCTAATTCAATAAA
>CAZQKH010000031.1:0-3832 GCA_964593105.1 Candidatus Woesearchaeota archaeon
TTTAACTACAGCAATACTTAAAAAGAACAATTAATTTTGTTAGTTTATGGAGGAAAATTATGAGAAGATTTTAGATAGAATTTCTAGGACTTCTGAGTTAGATAAAGAAGAATTAAATAGAAGGGTTGAAGCAAAAAGAGCTAAATTATCTGGATTAATTAGTAAAGAAGGGGCTTTGCAAGTTATTGCAGCAGAATTAGGGATTTCTTTTGAAGATGAACTTTTGAAGATTAATGAATTACTTCCTGGAATGAGAAAAGTTAAGATTGTCGCAAAGATTATTACAATGTATCCTATTAGAACCTTTGTCAATAAAAAGGGCGAAGAAGGAAAAGTTGCAAACATGATTATTGCAGATGAAACTTCTAATATTAAAGTTGTTTTGTGGGATTCTAATCACATAGGATTAATAGAAAAAGGGGATGTGGCACAAGATAGTGTCATTGAAATTGCTGGAGGGAGTATGAGAGAAAATGAAATCCATTTAGGAAGTTTTTCAGAACTTAAACTTAGTGCAGAAGTTTTATCTGATGTTAAAACTGAAAAACAAATTAAAGAAAAAGAAATTGCAGACTTTAATTTAGGGGATTATGTAAAAACAAGGGCATTTATTGTTCAAGCTTTTGAACCAAAATTCTTTGAAGTAAATAAGAAAACAAGTAGAAAGATTACTGATGAAGAAAGAGCAGCTGGAGCAGAAGTAGAAAAAAGAATGTTAATGACAATTGTTCTTGATGATGGTTTTGAAACAATTCGAGCAGTTTTGTTTAGTGAAATTTTAAAGAAGATGGGGGTAGATAGTTTAGAAGACGCTTCTTTATTAAATCAACAAAGAGAAAATGTTCTTGGAAAAGAATTATTTTTCATTGGAACTGTTCGAAGAAACAGTTATTTTAATAATTCTGAGCTAATTTTAGATGATTTTGAAGAACCAGATTTAGATAAATTGATTATTGAGTTAGAAAAGTAAGAAATATATGTTTTATCTTGAGAAAACTTATAAAGTTGAGACTATTTTATTTTTTGTAATCATGGTAAAGGTTAAAAAATATTTTAAAGTAGATATTTCTGTTAATGGGGAAGATCTTTCTAGAGTTTATGATAATGTTGTTTTAAATAAGATTAAAAAATGTTTGGGAAAGGATGGAGATGAGTTAGAGGTTATAGATAGAAATAGGGGTAATAATTATTATGGTCTTAACGAACCTCCTTGTTTAGAAGATTATGTTTTACAAGTTGTTCATGTTTATCATTCTGGGAATTTAGATACAGTTCCTTTTTTATTTTCCCCTAAAAAAGAAAAAGGCTTAGCGAGAATAATTCTTAAAGTTTCTTGCAATAATTTTAAAGAAATTAATGCCTTTTATGGAGATTTAAAAAAAGCTTTTAATAAAGGCAAGGTTGAGGAAATAAATGTTAAAGATTTAAATAGAAAATAATTTTTTTAAAATGTATCTAAAAACACACTTAACAATAACTTTATTTGTAGTTTTATTAGTGTTGAGCTTTTTTGATAATAAAGTTGGTTTTATAATTATTGCTTTGATTGCAACTTTAATTCCAGATGTTGATACTAAACATTCTAGAATTGGAAAACACAAAATTTTTCGGCCATTACAATTCTTTTTTGGACATAGAGGGCCGATTCATAGTCTTATTTTTTTAATTTTAATTTGCTTTTTGTTAAATCTTTGGAATTTTGAATTTGCAGTTGCTTTTTTTATTGGTTTTGGACTTCATTTAATTGCAGATAGTTTTACTAAAATGGGGGTTTATATTTTCTGGCCTTTAAAGAAGAGATTTTTTTGGAAAATAAAAACAGGAGGAAATATTGAGAATTTTATTTTTACTATTTTCTTAGCAGGAGATGCTGTTCTTATTTTGAGAGAGATTTATAGTATATTTTAATGTATATTCTGGAGCATTATAAAGCTTATAAATGGGGGAGGATTTGATTTTTTATGGAAAAACATAGGAATTTTACTTTGGAGATTTTAAGTTATCATCCATTAAATGTGTATTTGGAAAAAATTTCCTTTTATTTTGGAAAATCTTCAAAAGTGGATAAAACTCTTGCTATAAATCAAAAAGCACGAAATAATGATGTACTTGTATTAAATAAACTTATTTTAAAAGAAGATCTTTATTTAAATATTGATTTTATTTTAGGAGAGCATAGCGAATATATTAAATTAAATTGTGATGTTTATGCTAAAAAGGATAAGGAGATAGATTTAATTGAAAGTAAATTAGAGGAAATTTGTGGAATATAAAAATGGTAATTAAAAAAGAAAAAGAAAATAAAGCATCAGAATTAACAGATTTACCTGGAATTGGTCCTGCTGTTGCAGCTAAACTTGAAAATGCAGGAATTCTTGATTTAATGTCTTTAGCTGTTGCAAGTCCTGCAGTTATTTCAGATTCATCGGGAGTAAGTGTTGCTGTTGCTAGAAAAGCAATTACTGCTGCAAGAGATCTTCTTGATCTTGGATTTAGTGACGGATTAGAATTTGCTAGAAAAAGAGAAAATGTTCATTATATAACAACTGGAAGTGAGAACATGAATAATCTTCTGGGCGGGAGAGGTGTTGAATCTAGATCAATTACAGAAGCTTTTGGATCATATGGTTCTGGAAAAACTCAATTAGGATTAATGTTGGCTGTTAATGTTCAGCTTCCTGCTGAAAAAGGCGGTGTTGGTGGAAAATGTGTTTTTATTGACACTGAAGGAACTTTTAGACCTTCGAGAATAAAACAAATGGCAGAGGGGGTTGGCGCTAATCCTGAGAAAGTTTTGAAAAATATTTTAGTTGCAAGAGCATTTAATTCAGATCATCAAATGCTTTTGTTAGAAAAAATAGCAGAGATGGTAAAAGCAGGAGAACCAATTAAATTACTTATTATAGATTCTTTGACAGCTCACTTTAGAGCAGAATATGCTGGAAGAGGACAATTAGCAGATAGGCAACAAAAATTAAATAGATATATGCACGACTTAATGAAATTAGCTGAGACACACAATATTGCAGTTTATGTTACAAATCAAGTTATGTCAAATCCAGCTCAAATGTTTGGAGATCCAACCACTCCAATTGGAGGAAATATTGTGGGACATGCTTCAACTTATAGATTATATTTAAGAAGAGGAAAACAAGGAAGCCGAGTTGCTAAATTAATTGATAGTCCTAATTTGCCTGATGATGAATGTGTTTATTATGTGACTGGTGAAGGGTTGAAGGATAAGATTTAAAATAGAAAATGAAAGAAATGTTTGAAAGTAAATTAAAAAATATAATATGGCTAACAGGAGAAAGTGGTTCTGGAAAAACTACTTTGGCTAAACATATGTCAAAAGAACTTAATGCCATAATATTAGATGGCGATGAAATGAGAAAATCTATTTCAATTAATTTTGGATTTTCAAAAAAAGATAGAGCCGAACATAATTATAAAGTTGCAAGATTGGCTAAAATATTATCTAAACAATATAATGTAATAGTTTCTGTTATTTGTCCAATGCAAAAGGTTAGAAATAATATAACTAATCTTATAAATCCATTTTGGGTTTATGTTGAAAGAGAATTACCCAAAAGAAAAAATTATTTTTATGAGATCCCATCTAATTATTTTACTATTAATAATGATAATAATAGTATTAATGAAAATGTTAATAAAATATTAAAGGAGTATTATAATAATGAAAAGTGAAGAAGTATTTTCAGAAGAAAAAAAGGGCAAGTATTATTCGGCAGAAATTAATTGTTTTAATTTGGGATTTGAAAAATTGTTTTTGGAAATTAATAAATAAGTTTATTAATTTTTAGATTCTTTT
>CAZQKH010000032.1:0-3776 GCA_964593105.1 Candidatus Woesearchaeota archaeon
ACCAAAAAATGAAAAGAAATTATTCAAATATTATTATTGGAATTATTAGCCTTATTTAAAGGCTCTTCTAAAATTTTTATATAAACACTATATAGGTTGTTTTATATCACATAAATTTTTAAAAAGGAGAAATACAAAATTAAACTATGAAAAAAGCATTAGTATGTGGCGCAGGGGGGTTTATTGGAGGTCATCTTGTAAAACGATTAAAAAAAGAAGGGTATTGGGTTAGAGCTGTAGATAGAAAATACCATGAATTTTCTGAAAGTCAAGCAGATGAATTCTTAGTAGTCGACCTTAGAAATATTTTCAATTGTATGGCTGCTCTTAGCTTAAGAAAAGATGAAAAATTCGACGAAGTTTACCAATTAGCTGCAGATATGGGAGGTGCAGGATTTGTATTTACAGGAGACAATGATTTAGAAATAATGAAAAATTCTGCTATGATAAATTTAAATTTTGTATCTTTAAATAAATATTATAAAAAATTGTTTTACTCTTCTTCAGCGTGTATATATCCTCAAGAAGCACAAGAATCAGAATCAAGTAATAATCTTAAAGAAAATCTTGCTTATCCTGCAAACCCAGACTCTGAATATGGTTGGGAAAAATTGTTTGCTGAAAGAATGTACTTAACTATGATGAGAAATACAGGTGTTCAAGTAAGAATTGCTAGATTCCATAATATTTTTGGACCAGAAGGTTCTTGGGATGATGGAAGAGAAAAAGCTCCTGCTGCAATGGCTAGGAAAGTAGCAGAACTTGAAGGAGATGGTGAAATAGAAATGTGGGGCAATGGAGAACAAGTAAGATCATTTTTATATATAGATGAATGTTTAGAAGGAATAAGAAGATTAATGGAATCTGATTTTACAGGGCCTGTTAATATTGGATCTGAAGAAGCTATTTCAATAAAGAACCTAGCATACATGGCAGCAGACATATATGGTAAAAAAATTACAATAAATCATATAGATGGGCCTTTGGGTGTAAAGGGAAGAAATTCAGACAATGTATTTATTCAAGAAAAATTAGGTTGGGCTCCAAATTATCCTCTTAGAAAAGGTATGGAAAAAACATGTGCTTGGATTAAAGAACAAATAGATAAAAAAAATAATCAGAAAACTGGTACTGGTGAAGACGTAAATTTTATAAAAAACCCTTTTAGTTAATAATTATGAAAACTCTTACTTTTTGGAGAAAAAAAGATGTTGAAAAGGAATTAAAAGAAAATTTACATAAAAAAAGATTTATTTTTAATTTTTTAAATTCTCATGACCTTTATCAAATTCAAAAACAACCTTTATTTGTAGAATCTCTTTCTACAAAAGAAAATACAAACTTGATTGATGGGTTTATTATTTCTTTATTTTTAACTCTTAAAGAGATAAAAAATGTGCAAAGATTTACTGGACCTAAATTTACAGAATTTTTTCTAAAAAATAAAAATTTTAATGTCAACAAAAAGCACTTTTTTATTGGTCCTGAAAAAGAAGACCTTAAAAAACTTGCAAATAAATTTAAATATTTAAATGAAAAAAATCTTTTTACATATAATCCTCCTTATATAAAAAATATTGATTTTCCAAAAGAAGAAATTAAAAAATTAATTAAAAAAATTAATTTAAAAAAACCAGATTATGTCTGGGTTTGTATAGGGTGTCCTAAACAGAATATTTTAACCTATAGAATTTTTAAAGATACTTTTGCAAAAGCTTATTTTAATGTGGGAGCAGCTTTAGACTTTATATTGGGTAAGAAGAAACAAGCTCCAAATATTTTTAGAAAAATAGGTCTAGAATGGCTTTATAGATTAATTACAGATTTTAAATATTCTAAAGAAAAAGTTTGGAGAAGTTTTGTAGCATTAAAATATCTTGCCAAAGGGGTTGAATTAAAATGAAGAAAAAAGTTTTGTTTATAGGAAGGTTTCCTCCTCCTGTTCATGGAGCTGCAAAAGTAAATGAAAATTATTTTGACAGTAAAATAATTAGAAAGTATTTTAATTTAGAAAAAATAAGAATTGGGTGTCCAGATAATTTAGAAAAATTAGGAAAATTTAATAAAAAAAGATTCTTTGAAGTCTTTTCCACGGCAAGAAACTTAAAAAAAAGACTTTCTTCTTTTAATCCAGATTTAATTTATTTTGAAATAGCTCCAACAGGTTTAGCTTTTTTAAGAGATAGTCTTTATGCCTTGATTTGTAAATTCTTTAATAAAAAGATAATTTTCCAAATTCATGCCAGGGGAATCCCTAAAAAAGTTAAGAATACTTTTTGGAAAAGGTACTATAAATTTGTTTTTAAAAATACTAAAATGATTTTGCTTTCAAATCTTTTATATCCTGAAGTAAAAGATATTATTCCTAAAAAAAACATCTTTGTTCTTCCAAATGGAATTGAAAATAATGTGCAAGAAAATAATATTAATAAAATAATTAATAATAGAAATAAAAAAAAGAAAAAAACACTTTTATTTATTTCAAATATGGTGGAATCAAAAGGAGCCTTAGATGTTTTAAAAATTTGTAATGAACTTAATAACAAGAAAAATAACTTTGAATGTCTATTTGTCGGACCTTGGCAAGAGCAAGGCTTTGAAGAAAAATGGAAAAGAATGTTAAAAGAATATAAATTAGAGAAGAAATGCAAATATCTTGGACCAAAATACAGAAAAGACAAAGCAAAAATCTTGGCAAAAACAGATTTTTTAATTTTCCCCACAAAATATCCTAATGAATCTTTTCCTCTTGTAATCCTAGAAGCATTTATGATGGGAATTCCTGTTTTTTCTTATGACCAAGGAGCAATAAAAGAAATAATCTCTAAAAACTTTTTAGGATTTGTATCTAATAAAAAAAATTGGAAAGAATTAGCAAAAGAATTGGGAAGACGAATTTCTAAAAAACAAAAGAACAAGGAAATAAGAGAACATTTCAATAAGTTTTATGATTTAAAAATTGCCGAGGACAATTTAAGAAAAATATTTACTAAGGAAGCAAAATGAATAAAGAATTTTTATCTGGAAATAAATTGTATGGGGATGATTTTAATTTAATTGAAATAAAAAAATGGTTTAAAGACGAAGAAGAAGCTTATTCTAAATTAGACGCAGATCACTTAATTTATGGCTATCATGAAATTAACAAAATTCATGGATTTAATAAAATAAAAAGATTTGGCAATGTTTTAAGTTTCGGAGGTGCTAAAGGGGATGAATTAATTCCAATAATTAACAAAATTGATAAAATAACAATTATTGAACCCTCTAAAAAGTTAAGAGTGGAAAATCTAAGAGGAAAAGAAATAAAATATATTTCTCCTGTAGCTTCTGGAAAATTAAAGTTAAAAAGTAATTCGTTTAACCTAATAACTTGTTTTGGAACTTTACACCATATTCCCAATGTTAGTTTTGTTTTCTCAGAACTTGCAAGAGTTTTAAATAAAGGAGGATATTTTCTTTTAAGAGAACCGATTGTATCGATGGGAGACTGGACAAAATCAAGAAAAGGTTTAACAAAAAGAGAAAGAGGAATACCTGAGGCTGTTTTTGAAGAAATTATAAAACAAAATAGTTTAAAAATAATTTCAAAAAGAAAAATAATGTTTCCTATTTTAAGAAGACTAGATTATAAAAATAAAAAAGCAGGGAATAATAAATTATTTGTCTATATTGATTATCTAATTAGTAAACTCTTTTGTTGGAATAATAAGTATCATTCAACAAACCTTGTTCATAAATTAAGGCCCCAATCTATTTTCTATGTCTTGAAAAAG
>CAZQKH010000033.1:0-3718 GCA_964593105.1 Candidatus Woesearchaeota archaeon
TCTTTTTTCTCGACCTTTTCATCTTTTTTTTCTGGTTTTGGAAGCTCTTTCACTTCTAAATCTAAATCTAAAATAACTTTATATTTTTCTTTAAACATTTCAACAAACTTAGACATTCCTTTTTCAACTTCTAAGATTAATTTTTTTTCTTTTATTTCAGATTTAAAATCTTGCCTAAATAAAAATTCATTCAAAGCTTTTACTTTTTCTTTAATATCTTCAATTTTCCTTAGAATTTTAAGATCATAAATAACATCTTTTCCAGCTAAAGGATTATTAAAGTCAACCATAACTCTTCCACCAGATACTGTTAAAACTTTTCCAACTCGTCCGTCAAAATTAAAAGCATAACCTGGAACAGGATTTATTTGTTGTTGATGAAAAACTTTCAAGGGCATCATATTAACAAGTTTTGCATCTCTTTTTCCAAATGCCTTTTCAGGAGTTAATTTAATATTGTGTTTTCCAATATCTTTTCCAATTAAATATTCATCAACACCTTTCAAGAACATATCTTGTCCAATTGAAAACACAAAAGGTTTAGCTTCTGCTTCTGGGTTTAATTTTTTTAATTCTTCTTTTATATTTGAATCAAAGACATTCCCTTCTTCTGTTTTTCCAACAAACTCAATTTCAATAAAATCTTTTTCTTTTAATGACATAAACTAAATTTATTGAAAATCTTTATAAACATATCTTTTTTTAGTTAATCATGATTATTCCCAATTTAAGGAAAGTTAAATGTCAAGAAACCAGGGGTGTCTTATAATGGTAGCAAAAATAATTAATGCAACTGAAGCAAGAGTTGGTACAAATATTCTTATCGAAGGGCAATCATATTCAATTAAAAAGATAGATATTTCAAAAACAGGAAAACATGGTCATGCTAAGTGTAGGATTGAAGCAGCAAATATGTTAACTGGTTCTAAAAAGGTTTTTGTTGTTCCAGGACATGATAGGTTTGAAGTTCCAATGGTTAATAAAAACAAAGCTCAAATTCTTTCTATTGCAGATGGTAAGATAAGTGTAATGGATTTAGAATCTTTTGAAACAATTGAAGTTACAGTTCCAGAGGACTTAAAAGGTCAATTAGCAGAGAATGACAATGTAGAATATTGGGACATTGAAGGAACGTTAATTTTAAAAAGGAAATTATAATTCTTGATATATAATGGCAACTAAAATACCTGAAGCTCAAAATAGAATATTTAAGAATATTTTTGTTTGTAAAAGATGTCAAACAAAGATAAGGTCAGATCCTCAGAAAATTCTTAAAGGTAAAGTAAAGTGTAGGAAATGTAAGAAGAGTGCTTTTAGAACTTTGAAGAAGAAATAAACACTAAACATTAATAAACTAATTTTTCTAATTTAATATAAGGTGATAAAATGAATTTTATTTGGTTAGATATTGGATTAATGATTGCTTTTGTAATTGGAGTTACAATTTTTCTTTCAACTCACAAAAAAAATCTTAAACGAGAAGGATTATTATATTTATATAAGGCAAAGTGGGGAATTAGATTAATTAATAAAGTTGGAACAAAATACAAGAAAACTCTTAATGTATTGAGTCATGTTTCTATTTGGTTAGGCTATGTTTTAATGGTTGCAATGTTATGGATGGTAGCTAAAATTGTTTGGATTTATTTATTTAATGCAGATATTGTTAGAGCAATAAAAATACCTCCAATTACACCACTAGTACCTTATCTTCCTCAGATATTCAAATTAAGTTTTTTACCTCCATTTTATTTTATATATTGGATAATTATTATTGCAGTTATTGCAATAAGTCATGAATTTTTTCATGGAATTTTTATGAAGTTATATAAGATTAAAATTAAGTCAACGGGTTTTGGTTTTTTCCCTTTTTTCTTCCCTATTTTTATGGCTGCTTTTGTTGAACAAGATGAAAAAAGTATGCTTAAAGCAAAAAATAGAGACCAAAGAGTGGTTTTATCTGCAGGAACTTTTGCAAATAGCCTAACAGTAATCATTGGATTATTGTTAATTGCAGGATTTTTCGCAGTATCTTTTACTCCTTCTGGAGTTGTCTTTGATGATTATGCTTATGATCTTGTAGAAACATCTGAAATTACAATGCTAAATAATATTTCTTTACAGAATCCTACTTACAAGGAAATCTCTGAATTAATAGATAAAGAAGATAGTAATCTCTTTAAAGTTCAAGATCAAGCCTATAGAGGCATACGAGGTGCTTCTGCAGATGGTTCTAAGATAGCATTATATTTTGATTCTCCTGCAAGAAATTCTGATATTTATGGGCCAATAATAAAAGTAGAAGATCAAACAATTTCTAGTTTAGAAGAATTTAGTGCAGAATTAAGTAAGTTTTCTATTGGGCAGGAAGTTGTTTTAACAACCCAAGTAGAAGATTTACAAACAGAGTATAGTTTAGTTTTACAAGAAAAACCTGGAGAAGAAGATTCTGCGTGGATTGGAGTTAGTTTTTTCCAAAATTCAAATGGAATTATGACTAAGATATTTATGGTGGCAGGATTTTATAAAGATCCACATATTTTTTACGCAGAAAATTATCAAGGAGCACAATTTATTTATGATTTTTTATGGTGGTTGGTTTTAATTAGTTTTAGTGTAGCTTTAGTTAATATGTTGCCAATGGGAATTTTTGATGGTGGAAGATTTTTTTACTTAACAATTTTAAAATTAACTAAGAATGAAAACATCGCACAGAAATCTTTTAAATATGTTACTTGGTTTTTATTATTTATAGTCGCTTTAATTATGGTTTATTGGGCTAAGAGTTTTTTCTAAAATCTTTAGAAAAGTATAAATATGGTAATTATTATATAAATTTATGGAAAAGATAACAATTGATAAACAAATTATTTTTGATTTAGCTAAACAAATAAGCGATCTTAATGATAAAATGGAAACATTAGAAATTATGAGTGATCCCAATTTGATGGAATCTCTAAAAAAATCAAGAGAGCAAATATCTAAAGGTGAATTAGTGGAATTCGATGACTTATAAAATTCTTTCTACAAAAGAATTTGAAAAAGATTTTAGGAAATTAGATTCTAGTTTTCAATTAAGAATAAAGAAAAAATTTTTGGAGATTGCAGAGAATCCAGGAAGATATAAATATTTACATCCTCCTCTTGAGAGTTATAGTAGAATAAGAATTGGGAAGTTAAGAATTCTTTTTTCTTATAATATTAAAACAAAAATTCTTTATCTAGAGAAGATTATTTTTGGGCATAGATACTAGTAATTTAATATTTAGAATTAATCTTATTTTTTTTAAGTTTATTATAATAATTTAACACTTCTTTTGGAGTTAAATAATATTTACTCATTTTTGATTTTCTATCTTTTGCAATTTCATAAATTTCTTTGAAAAAACCTTTTTCAATTGCTAATTTATCTGTATCAACTTCTTCATTTTTTCTAAACTTTTTACTAGATACCCAATATTTAAAAGTAAAAATTAATCCTTCAATCAAAGTTCTTTTTTCATTTCCTGAAATATGAGAAAGTTCATGAGCTAAGATGCCTATAATATATTTTTTAGATTTATTATCTAGTTTTGGAGTCATAAATATAAAATTTAAGTTAAATGGTAAAGATAAAGCCCCTGCACTTCCGACAGGTAATTTCATCCTATAAACAAAAATTTTTCCTTTAATTTCGGGGAATGATTTCTTTCTAATATCCTTTACTAATCTTCTATAT
>CAZQKH010000034.1:0-3640 GCA_964593105.1 Candidatus Woesearchaeota archaeon
GATACTCCAAATACACTCATAGTTATTACACTAATTAGAAATAATATTAATAATAATTTTTTCACGTTAATCACCTCTCTATTTTAGTCCAAGTTTCTTTAGCTTTTTCTACTGCTTTCCACAAATTAGCTGAAAACCAATCATAAAACCATCCATGAGTGAACCACCCAAAATCACTTTTATCTTCTTTTTCCCAATCTTCTTTTTCTTTATCAACTTTAGTCCAGCTCATTTAATCACCAAATCCTTCAGGTTCTCCATTGTTGGTAGTTCCAAATCCTTCAGGTTCAGAAGAAAATTCATTTCCTCCAAATCCTTCAGGAGGTGTAGATTTTACTGCTTTCTTTTCTTTTTTATCTCCTGCCATCTTCCATGCCCCGGATATTAAACCTGCTACTAATTTCTTTACATTGTTATAAGGTAAACCTTTTAAAGCTAATAAAGTAGAAGCATTTTTATCCATAGCTCTTAAAGCAGTTGTTTTATATTTCAACTCTCCTTTTTTATCCCCTGATTTATACCTTGCTCTTGTGCTAAGTTCATCAATTATTTTATAAGTTTCCGCTATTCCGTCTATAGCAGTGTCCATATATGAAGTAACAACATTCCCTGTATCGTAGCCAAGATAAGTTCCTTTTGTGATTTTGCTTATCAATGATTTAAACACATCACCTATAACATAATAATTTCCTAAAGCTGTTGATAATGAGTCTAATGCTATTTCCCATACAGTTCTTGATTCGTTACCGTAAGCCTTTCTTCTTAATTCATTGACTGCTTCTACCAGCAAAGAATTAAGTATAAATATAGTTGCAAGTTTTTTGATTAACCTTGCTTTGTCTTTAGCTTTCTTCTCACTTCTATTATACTCTAATTTAGCTCTATGGGTAATGATTACATTCTTATTCCTTTGAGAAGTATATTTGGTAAGTAATCTCATCCATACACTTTTGGTTCTTCCTATCTCTGATCTATCTTTCGGATGCCAGGTTGGCTGGGTTCTTCTAATAATCTCTTCTGCCCTGTCAGTTACTTTCTCCCAATATTCATCTCCTTTTAGATCAGGATATAAGTCTTTTGTTTCGAGTTTAGTAGCGTTCCAAATCTTTCCGATAGTGAGTGAATCTGCTTTTTTAATAGGAGATAAAACTTTATTATTAAGAGGAGATTTGTGTAAAAATAAATGGCTTACTTTACCTACATTCCCCAATTCTCCCAGTTCTCTCATAATAAAACCTTCCAGTCTTTGATGGGTTTGAGGGGAATGGTCTTTTATCTCCTGGTAATTAGTTTTCATAACAAATGCTTTTCTTAGATATTTTATATCTATTTGAGTAGATGCTGCAATATAGGACAAAGGTTGTTTAAAAGCAACAAATATATGCAGTCCCAACAATGCAGGGTCTAACTTATTAATCAACTCTACAGTTAATTGATCCATATTATCTAAATTGATACTGTCATCTTCTATTACTTTCAGAAATCTTTTTAGGTTTTCCAGATAGTCAGGGTAAGCCCTCGTTACATTTTCCTGAAACTCTGTATCATTTAAAAGTAATTTTGCATACCTTAATGGTTTAGCTAATCCGACATAAGAGGAAACCTGTTCTAAATGTTTGGCAGCAACCAAAAATACATCTTCAATAAGCAAGGCATTTTTAGCGTTGGTTCTTTCTTTAAATATTCCCATACCTTCTAATGTTTTCTGGGTAAAAGTTTGTTGCCCTTTTAATTCATCCCTCCTGCGATCCAAAGGTGATATACTTATAGGACAGTAATTATCTTCATCTGCTATTTCCCAACCGTTTAACTCCATAGATGCTTTGTTTATTCTTGTTTTCATGTTTTCGTTAAACCACTTATGAAAAACCCCGGCTGCTTTTATTTCATCTTTGGTAGCACTGTCTAATATTTCTTCTATGTTTTCTTCTGTTAATTTATGTTTTATAGCAGGGTTGTCTTTGAACCTAAAACCACCCTGAGATAAATGAGCATAGTTTTTTTCATTCATTGCGTGTAATAGGAATATAATTTTTTCCCCAGAGGTTATCTTAATAACTTTGGTGCTTACTTTTTTACCATCAACAACCCCTGCACTTAATTTGATTCTGTGGAAATCTACATTTTTCTTTGCTTTCTGGAATACCTTACTCCATTTATCCATCTTTATCCCTTTAAGATTTTCCCAGAACCAGGCATCTTCTTCCTGCATAATCTTTTCTTTAACAGAGACTCCCTTATCTAACCCATTAAAACCATACTTCATAATTTCCCCGTGGTCTTTGCCATCTAATTCTTCACAAATTACTTCAGGATTATAACTGTCTAATCTCCACCAATTTTTAATCTTTTTCCATAAGGATCTGTTCTCCATCTCTCCACTATCTATGATTGAACCAGTTTCTTTAGTAAGACCTTTACTCTTTAAAACATTTTCCCTGGCAATCTTTAATACTTCTGCTGCTTCTTTAATCTCTTTCCCAAAGATAATCTTGTTTTTTAGTTCATTTAATTTCAACTCATGTAAGATAGCATTTTTAATTAATACAATATCTTCGGTAGTATACTCAGAGATAGGTTTTTTGTTTAATCTTGCAAGTTCATCAAGTTTATTCTGGGGAATTTGGTTATCAGGATTATCTCCAACAAAATCAAGACGGGACATAAGTTTAGCCTTGGTCTTTTCAGTCATTCTTTTAAGGTCTATATCATCAATAATTTTCTTTATTTCAGCTTGTCTTTCAGGTCTTAAATGTTTAATGTTAGTTTTTTTAAGGATAGCTTTTAACTTCCCAATCTCTTTAACTTTACCTTGTCTTTCTTTTACCCTTGCCACTACTTCTGCAAAGTGTTCTTTTGCTTTAAAGATACCTTCTTTTTTACCTACTGAAAAAGCCTTTCTGGCACCTTTGGCTTCACCCCTTAAAACAAGTTGTAATATTTTATTCTCTGCTATCTCTACCTTATCAGGAACCTGTCCGGTAGTTTCTTTTACCTTTGTTTTAAAACTTTTTACTTTAGGTTTAATTATCTTTGATTTAGACTCTTTTAATTGGGTCTTTAACTTTTCAATAACTTTACCTATTTTTATTTTTTCAGCTTCTAAAGATTTTATCTTTTTAATATCTTCAGGAGTGCTTATCTTCCTTTGTTCAATAATTTCTTTTATTAATTTTGAGTATTGTTTTTTATTATCCGTTATTTGTTTCTCTAATTTAGATTCATAGTCTTTTATAATCTTTTTATTCTCTTTAGCTAATTCCTTTAACTTGTCGTTTAACTTATTAATATTTTTAGGTACCTTAAAGGAATACTCATTATCCTTGATATCCCCTAATATCGTCTGATAGCTTTCTAATTGTGCCGATATATTGATAAATTGGGTATCGGGTGGGTAGTAACCCTCAATTCCTTCATTAAGTTGTTTAATGGCAAGTTCACGCCACTCTTGTTTATTGGGAGGTTTGTTATTGTTATCCTTTAAAAAGTCCTGATACCATTGAGGATTATTACTTTGCCAACCCCAACCATTTACAACTTCGTTATCTTCATTCCTTCCTAATCCTCCCGGAGTAGCTTTTAGTCCACTTGAGTCCTGTAACATTTCAATCTTCTCATCTATCATCTTGTCATAGATTTT
>CAZQKH010000035.1:0-3629 GCA_964593105.1 Candidatus Woesearchaeota archaeon
AAAAATGAAAACTAGAAACAAAAAAGCAACACATGTAGGAGTTATTTTATCTTTTGTGATTTTCATAACATTTGTGATATTTATCTTTGTTATCTTAAAGCCCACTTCAAATATTCAAAAAGGGGATAATTCTAATATTATTTTTTTGAAAAAGAACATAGAAAATTTTATTTCTGCTGAGACTACATCTTTTATTCTTAGTACTCCTGGAATTGACCTTTGTTTTACACTTAATGAAAGTGTTTTTGGTGTAGAAGGATTAAATTATAGTGTAAAAAATGAACACAACACCCCGATTAAATCAGATCAAAATGCAAACGAGCTTTTTATTGAAAAAGATAATTCAGGAAACCTCTATAAAGTAACTTATTCTCCAAGAAATTTAAGTAATCTTCTCTTAGAAAACCATGAGGGTTGTGGCGTAGTGACGATAAACTCTGTTAGAAAAACAAATCAATTTATTGAACCTAAAATTGAAGAATTGATTTTAAAGCAAGAGGAAAATTATTCTGGTTTAAAACAGGATTTTAATATTCCTTCTGAAAAAGAATTTGGAATAAACTTTACCTTTGAAAATGAAACTTCTATGGGAAAAAGCCTTCCTGATAAAAAGAAAGCAACTTATATTAAAAAATTCCAGATAATTTATCTTGATTTGGAAGCAGAAGAAAGAATAGGGAATTTTATTATTTATATATTATAAAATGATTAAAATAAAAAGAAAAAACAAAAAAGGGTGGATAAAGATAGTTGAAGCTTTTATTGCAATCTTAATGATTGTGAGTGTTTTAACTATAATTGTTATGAAAGACTTAGTTATAAAGGATGATGGTTATGATAGAATTTATGAAGAAGAATTTTATATTTTACAAAAAATACAATTAAATTCAAGTCTAAGACAAGATATTTTAGGGGCAACACCAATTCCTATTGAATCAACAAACCTAAATTTTCCTTTTGAAAAAGATTCTATATTTGCCTCCACTGCCTTAAAAACTTTTAATTGTAGTTTTAAAATATGTATTCCTGATGAAGAATGTGTTTTGGAAAATTCTCCTGCAGAACAAGAAGTTTTTGGAAAATCAATAATAATTAATTCTAATCTAACAGTTTATAATCCTCGAGAACTTGCACTCTTTTGTTGGAGAGATTAAAATAAAATGGTTAAGTACAAATTTCTAGAACATACAGCAGATATTAAATTTCAAGCATTTGGAAAAACTCTTAAAAAAGTTTTTGAAAATTCTGCATTTGCTTTAAGAGATTCAATTACTAAAAGTAAAGTAAAACCTTTAATTAAAAAAGATCTTGGAATGCAAATTGAAGGGCGAGATTTGCTTGGAGTCTTACAAGATTTTTTGGAGGAATTTTTATTTTTATTTGAAACTAAAGGGTTTTTACTTAGTAAATTTAAAAAACTCAAGATTAAAGAAAAATCTGGAGCTTATTTTATTGAATGTGAAGTCTTGGGAGAAAAAATAAAAAATCATAAAATTGAAACACATGTTAAAGCAGTTACCTATAGTGAAATGTTTGTTAGGAAAGAAAATAAAAAGTGGATTGCACAAGTTGTGTTAGATATTTAGATAAATAATTTTTTTTAGATTATTTTTAAAATAGCATTAAACGACCCAGAGGGTTTGGGTGGAAAGAAGTGAGAAGCGTAGCGTCCCCTTTAGCGTATGACACAGACATTCGCCGATGAATTTATATACAAAATAGAATAATTTATTATATGAAAGAAAAACATCCTATTGCTTCAGTTGATTTAATTATTAAGAAAGGTAATGAAATTCTTCTAGGAGAAGTATCTGATAAATGGAAGAATCAAAATAAATATGAATGGGGGCTTCCAGGTAGAGAAATAAATTTTGGAGATGATTTTAAAACAACAGTAGAAGAGAATCTCAAAGAAGAATTAGAAATGAATTTAATAAAATTTAAAATTATATGTGTCAATAATAATTTTAGTTTGGGAAATCATTATATTGTAACAGGAGTTCTTGTAGAAGCTGAAGGGGAACTTAAGGTGATGAAACCAGAAGATTGGAAACAATGGAAATGGTTTAATAAAGATGAACTTCCAAATAAATTATTTCCTTCAGCTAAACTTACAATTAAATCTTTCTTAGAAAAAAAGGCGAATGTCGAGTAAGATGTTGTATAACATTTAGTTATGAGAAGTTAATTTTTACAGAGTGGAGCGAAGTGATCTCGAAAAAATTAAATTTGGGAGAAAACTGCAAAACGTGGCTGTGATGTAACAAAACGGAGAAGTAAATCCAAAACCATATTTATTACTTAAATAAATTTTCTGTGAGAGAATAAACTATTGGAACATAAATTACCGCCTGTGCAATATTGTATATTGCATTAATTCCTAGCTCATAACCTCTGACAAGTTTATCTGGTTCTTTTAATATTCTAGGTATATGTCTTAAAGAAAAAGCAGGAATTATCATATCCATAATACCATACTCAACTTCATCGCAAGTTAATTTTGAATTAATTGATTGTCCCATAATATTAAAAGATTATACGCATATAAAAATATATTTGTATAAGAGGCTCTGGATTTATTACACATAACACGCCGGAATTTAAATAAATCTTGAGCGTATCCAATTTGGAGAAATACCAATCGGAGGCATTTTCTGTTTAACTTTTATTAAGTCGTACGAACGAATGAAATGAGTGACCTAATGAGTTTCCAATCTCCAAAAATTCTTTGATATTGTAGTTGTTGAAAATTGTCTTTTAAAATTGTTATTGGGACGGAAACGCGCGCTTAAGGTATTCCTCTTTTTCTAAAAAAGAAGTTTTTAGAATTATTTTGTAAAAATTTTTATCAGTTCTTTTTCTACTTCTCTAATTTTTTCTTGCTTTAATTTTCCTGCTTTGTAATTTATTTTAGATTTGTTAATTGTGAACAAAACTGATGGGCGAATATAACTATCTCTTGAAATTCCTCCGGATTCAAATTCTTTTCTTTTTAATTTTAAGATATTTGAATCTGGTCTTGGTTGTCCAGTGATTTGGCAAAGAATAATGCTATTTCCTTTAAGTTTTGCCACAACTAAAGAAGGTCGTTTTTTTGATTTTTCACCTTCTGAAAAAGGAAATTGAAAAATAACAACATCTCCTTTTTCATAATCTACAAGTCTTTCCATATTTCATCCTCTTCTGGAGTATTCCATGCTTCTGCTAAAACTTCTTCAGAAATTAAAGCTGAAGGCATATTTTCACTAATGTTTTTTGTGATATTTAAATTATTCATTGGTTTTAATTCAACTCTATCTGAATAAACAATTATGTTTATTTTTGTTCCTTTATTAAATCCTGCAAGATTTCTTGCAACATTTGGAATACAAATTTGTCCCTTGTCTGTTATTTTTACTGTTCTTATTTCTTTAATTTCTTCTTGCATTTTATTGTCTTCTTAATAGTAAGAAATGTAAGAAATATTATATAAATGTTTTGTTTTTAGTTTCTTGTCTCATCACAAATTAGCCCAAAAAACTTAATTGATTATAACAACGGAATTAAAGAAAGTTAATTTCTCCCGCGAGTTTACGAGCTGGATGAGAAATTAATTTGGAAAAATCCTGCAAGGGATTTTCTCTTTAATC
>CAZQKH010000036.1:0-3553 GCA_964593105.1 Candidatus Woesearchaeota archaeon
TATGCGGAGGTGGCACAGCGGCTACTGCAATCGGTTGCAGCCCGGTTTTTCGCGGGTTCGAGTCCCGTCCTCCGCTTTTATATTTAAAATGAACACTAAAGCGTTTTTAAAATTAAGATTAAAGAGAAGATATAGGTTAAACTTGATTAAATATTTTTTATTTTCTTTAGGGTTTATCCTTTTAATTTTAGGGATTTTCTGGATGATTTTTCCAGTTCCTTTTGGATTTGTTCTTGTTATTGTGGGTTTGGTTTTTTTATCTCCTGTTCCTTTTTTTAAACATATTTTAAATTACATTGAAAAAAGAGATAAAACAAATATGTTAGTTAACTTAGATGGGAGAGTTAGAAGATTTGAAGAACCTTATTTAAGAGGCGATTTAGGAGAAGATTTAGGAGAATAAAATGACAGTTTACACAAAACAAATTACAATTAATACAAAAGAAAGAATAGAATTTGTTAATATAACTGAACAGGTTAGAATGGCTGTTAAAGAATCTGGTGTTCAAGATGGAATGGTTCTTGTTAATCCAATGCATATAACTGCAAGTGTTTTTATTAATGATAATGAAGGAGGATTGTTAAAAGATTTTAAAGAGTGGCTTGAGAAATTAGCTCCTCAGAAAAAAGAGTATAATCATCATAAAACTGGAGAAGATAATGGTTTTGCACATTTATGGAGAACTATAATGGGAAGAGAATGTGTTGTTAGTATTAGTAATTGGGAATTAGATTTTGGGCCGTGGGAAACAATTTTTTATGGTGAATTTGATGGGCAGCGAAGCAAAAGGATTATTATTAAAGTGATTGGAGAGTAATGTAAGGGGTATAGAAGATATTTACCCCTCACACTTAATTTTAGTACCCCTTACAGAGAAACATTTATAAATAGGAATGTAATGGGTAAGATATAAGATGGTATTTATTGTAAAAAAAACAGTTTCTGGAAATGATTATTATTATTTAAGAAAATCTTTTCGTGAAAAAGGAATTAATAAAACTAAAGATATTGCCTATTTAGGCAAAACAAAAGAAGATGCTGAAAAAAAGATGAAAAAATTTTTGAAAGATAATGTGAAAGGAAAGGATAAAGAACAAAAAGTTGAAATTAAGAAGCTAAAACTTGAAAAAAAGCAAGCTACAATTGATGAATTGACTAGTTTTTGTAAACGTAAAGGATTTGTTTTTCAAAGTGCAGACATTTATGGGGGTTTTGCAGGTTTTTGGGATTATGGGCCTTTAGGAGTGGAACTTATTAATAATCTTAAAAATTCTTGGAGACAATTTTTTATTAGAAATAGGGAAGATGTTGTAGAAATTAATGGAAGCATAATAACTTCCCCGAAAGTTTGGGAAGCTTCAGGTCATGTTGGAAGTTTTAAAGATGTTGCTGTTAAATGCCTGAAATGTAAAAAATTTAACAAGGTAGATGTTCATGAAATTAAAACTGCTAAATGTGATTTTTGTAAAGGAAATTTAGATAAAGAAAATGCAAAAGAATTGCAACAAATGTTTACTATAAATGTTGGACCTATTGAAGAGACTTCAATTAAATCTTATTTAAGACCTGAAACAGCTCAATTAATTTTTACTAATTTTAAACAAGTAAGTGAAAATGCAAGGATGAAATTACCTTTTGGTATTGCACAAATTGGAAAAGCTTTTAGAAATGAAATTGCACCTAGAAATTTTTTATTTAGAAGTAGGGAATTTGAACAAATGGAAATTGAATATTTTATTCTTCCTGGAGAAGATTGTCCATATAAAATTTCAAATCTTGACATTTTGATTTATTCTTCAGAGATGCAAGCAAAAAATAAAGAACCTGAAAAAATGAAACTTAAACAAGCTTATGAAAATAAAATAATAAAAAAAGATTGGCATGCATATTGGTTGTTACAAGTTTTATTATGGTTTAAAGAATTAGGTTGTGATTTGAATAATTTTAGATTAAGACAACATAGCAAAGAAGAACTTGCACATTATTCTAGTGATTGTTGGGATGTCGAATATAATTTTTCTTTTGGATGGAAAGAGCTTACAGGTATTGCCGATAGGGGATGTTATGATTTAAGTCAACATGAAAAGTTTTCTAAAAAAGATTTGAAGTTATTTGTGGAAGGTAAGGGAAAAGTTTTACCAGAGGTAATAGCAGAACCTAGTTTTGGTGTGGAAAGAGCATTTTTAGTTTTATTAAGTGAATCTTATTATCAAGATAAAGAGAAAAATAATATTGTTCTAAAGTTAAATTCTAAATTGTCTTCAGTTAAAGCAGCAATTTTCCCGATGGTAAAAGGAAAAGAATATGAAAAAATTTCTAAAGAAATTTTTGATGATTTAAAAAAAGATTGGAATGTTGTTTATGATAAATCTGGAAGTATTGGTAGAAGATATGCTCGTAACGACGAGATTGGAACACCTTTTTGTATAACTATTGATGAAGAAAGTTTAAAGAAAAAAGATGTAACAATAAGAGATCGAAATACTACAAATCAAATTAGAATTAAGACTGAAAATTTGAAAAATATTCTGAGAGATCTTATCGACGGTAAAATTAATTTTGGTTCTTTACAATAATTTTTAAAATTTTTTCATTATAAAAAAATATTTAAAGTAAATTTTCTTTAATATATTAATTAAAAGGAGGTATTTCCGTAATGGTAGCTAAAAAGAAAAAGGTTGTGAAAAAGAAAAAGGTTGTAAAGAAGAAAGCAGTGAAGAGAAAACCTGTTAAAAAGAAAGCTGTTAAAAGAAAAGTTGTAAAGAAGAAAGCAGTTAAGAAAAAGGTGGCAAAAAGAAAACCTGTAAAGAAAAAAACTGTTAAAAGAAAAGTTGTGAAAAAGAAAAAGGTTGTAAAGAAGAAAGCAGTGAAGAAAAAACCGGTTAAAAGAAAAGCAGTTAAAAAGAAAAAGAGACGATAAATTTAATCCTTTTATTTTTTTATTTTTTTATTTTTTTTAATTAATTTTATATAGTTCTCTTTTTATTATTTTTTATGGAAAAAAATAAGTCAGAGTGTGTATTCTGCAAAATTGTGAAGGGCGAAATTCCTTGTCATAAGATTTGGGAAGATGAAAATTTTTTGGCTTTTTTAGATATAGAACCTGCCGGAGAAGGACATACTTTAGTTATTCCTAAAAAACATTTTAGAACCTTGTTAGATGTTGAAAAAGAATATTCTTCTAAATTTATTAAATTTCTTCAAAAGGTTGGAAAGATATTAATTGAGAAATATAAATCTGATGGATTTAATATTGTTTTAAATAATGGTAAATCTGCAGGACAGGTTGTAGAACATGTTCACTTTCATATACTTCCAAGAAAACAAGGAGATGGTAAGAAAGGATTTATTTTAAATTAAATGGCTGCACTGGGATTGTCATTCTAAAAAGGAAATAAAAGTTTATATTTTTGTTTAGCTTATTTTGAATATACTTTTAAAATGTTTAATATTAATTCCCTAAACGAAGATGAGAAATTTGCGCTATTATTTGGGATTTTGGCAGGAGATGGGTGTTTGAGTCTTGTTAAGGGTAGATTGAAGTTTATAAGT
>CAZQKH010000037.1:0-3551 GCA_964593105.1 Candidatus Woesearchaeota archaeon
TTTTTTAAAGTTTTATTTGATTTTTTGAAGAGAAAATAATCATAAATTGAAGAGAATTTTAACTTCCTATATCCTTTTGCAAAAGTTTCAATTGCATCTAACACAAGGTGAAATAAACATCCAATTAAAATAAAATAAAAAATATCATGAACTAGATATCCTAAAATAACTAAAATAACTAAAAACTCTATTCCGTGAAAAATATAAAAGCCTGTTTTAATTTTTTTTCTCTTTTCTTTAGTTGTTTGATAGCCTTTCTTTTTCATTTTTAGACTCAAAAAATAAGCTTTAAATATATTTTTTGGTCCTTTATTTAAAATTAGGAAAAGATAATGATCTATGTCAATTAAAAAACTAGAAAGAAAAATAATTATTGCTGCTAAAAAATCTATTTTGGGACAAAAAATAAATAAAATTAATGAAAACACAAACCCCAATAAAAAATGATATTTAGGAAACATTTTTACTTTCGAAAATTTTTACCATGTCTGTAAATGCTGGACGTGTAATTAAAACTCCTACACTAATTCCTATAATTGTAGTTATTGCAAATCCTTTTAATAATCCTGCTCCTGCCCATAAAAGAGGTATTAATGCTACAACTGCTGTGAAATATGCTCCTAAAATAATTGAAAAAGCTCTTTTTAATCTTTTAGCTAAACTAAGGATTGTTTTTTCTTTTGCTTCATCTAAAATAATAATTTGTTGATCTATTCCAGTTCCAATTGTTGCTAATATTCCAGCAATGCTCGGTAAATCTAAATTCCAGTCTATTAGAGAGGCAATTCCTAAGATAATTATAACTTCAGAAATAATAGTAATTAAAAGAGCCATAGAAGGTTTTATACTTCTATATCTTATGAAAATTATTAATGCTACTGCTAAAAGTGCTGCTAATCCTGCTAAAAGAATAGAATTCATGAACTTATCTCCAAGAATAGGTGAAATTGTATCTAATTTAACAATCTCTAATTTATATGGTAAACTACCTGTAATTAAAATTGTCTGTAATTTTTTCATTTGTTCTTTGGAATCTTCATATGCTTCTTCTTGCGTGGGACCAGAACCAGAACCAGAAATTGATATTTGGGTTGTAACTCTTCCTTGTAAGTCTTCGCTTATTAATAGGCTATCCACAAGTTTTTCATCCAAATATAAATCTAAGCTCTCAGAAAGATAATTTCCTTGAGGAGTTATATTTACTGTAAGTTGGTCTGTTAAATTTGCATGTCTTTTTGCAGAATCTCCACTAAGTGTTATTGAAAAACTAAACCTACATGAATATCCTTCTTGTGTTTGACCACATCTTTCTATTCTTGAATTTTGAGCATCTCTACCAACAGAAGAAATATCTCTTTCTCCCCCAACAAAAACCACTTCCTCTCCTATTTTAGCTTCAAATTTTCCTTGTTCTGATATTAATTTTTTAAGATCTCTTGGAGTTGCTCCAGCAATTTCAATCATCATAAAATGTTCTCCAGATAAATCTGAAACAGGAAACACTTTAAGATCTGTTAATCCAAATTCATTTAATCTATTACTTGTTATTGAAACTAAGTCTGCTATTTCATTTGAAGAAAGTGTTTTATTTTCTGCTTTTACTAAGGCTCTAGAACCTCCTGATAAATCTAATCCTAATTTTATATGTGTATTAGATATTCCCTCTACAATTATCTCTGGTGTTTGATTTGTGTAAATAACATATTCTCCTTGCTTTGTTTTAAAAATTAATTTCTTGCTTTGATCTAAGGGAAATGTTTCAGAAATAAAAAATCTATAATCTTCTAAATCTTGGATTGCATATTCATCAATAGATAATAATATTTGGCCTTGTCTCATTCCTTGATCATAGAGAGAAGAATTTTGTTCAACAGAAGATATTTTAACTCCTTTTTGAAGAGCTACTGGAGGCATACCAAAAATTGCTAAAATAGATAAAGCTAAAACAATAATTAATAACCAAATTTTCCAGGTTAATTTTTTAGTCATTTCCTTTTTCTCCTTGCTTCAACATACCATTTAAGTATTGAAACATTTGTTATCCAAGTATTTAATAAATCAAATGCAAGACCAATCACTAAAACCAAAAAGATTTGAGCTAAAACTGCTGAAAAAGATTTAACCATTAAAAAAGCTATTAACATTGCTAATAGAGATGTCAAGGTCATAGTAATCCCGGTTTTAAATGCTGCATAAATTCTCTTATTTAATGTTCCTTCTTTTCGTTTTAGCATTCTTGTGGTTAACAAAATATCTGTATCTACAGAATATCCAATTAACATTAAAAAAGCAACAATACCTGCTGTAGAAACTTTAATTCCAAGCATATCTATTATTACCAAGGTCATTAAAATATCTGCAAATGCTGAAATAATTACTGCTGTAGAAGGAATTGCAGTTCTAAAAATAATAAATACCACAATTGCCATAAAAAAGAATGCAATTAAAATTGCAATTAAAAGTTGCCTATAAAAACTTTGACTTAAAGTAGATCCAGTAAATTCAAAATTACTATTTTCTCCTTCAATTAACTCAAATCCAAAATATTCTTCTAAGACTTCTTTTGCTTTATCTGCATCAGCAGTAGTTTCAATAATAATTGCTTTTTGTTCTCTTGTTCTTAAATCATATATTTCTCTTATGTTTAAATCTTCTAATTTAAAAACTAATTCACTTTCTAAATTCAAAATATCTGTTTGCCAATAAACTGTTACAGAAGTTCCTCCTGTTAAAGAAATATCTTTTTTAATAAAATCTCCATTATTTGAATAAAATGCTCCTAAATAAATAAAAGAAATTATTATTAATATTAAAGGAATTAATAATAGTAATTTATAATTCTTATCGTGGAATTTTGCTAATTTTCTCATCATACAAATAAAAAAACTTGCTATTTAAAGTTTGTTAGAGAATAAAAGAAGACAGCTTGAAGGGTTTGCAGCTTGCGAGCCACTACAGCCAACAACACAGGAAGCTTAACTTCTGGGTTCGGAATGAGACCAGGTGTTTCCAACCTATTATGGCTGTCTTCAAAATCTGAAGATAATCCTGGTTTATAAAGTTTTTTATAGGCTAAATCTATTAATTTTTTATGTAGGGTGCGGAGAACTCACACACTCGTTCACATCAAGGGCTACAAGTTGGCTTGCGAATATGTTCGGGTCAAACAGTTTTCCCACTTCAAGCAAAAACAATGCAGGGGTGCCGGAGTGGTCAAACGGGCTAGACTAAGGATCTAGTGGCTTCTGTCTACGCAGGTTCAAATCCTGTCCCTTGCATCTGTAAGGAACCAAGGTTCCTTGACATTTAACACCTAAGGTGCGAGAACCTCTTTTGAGGCCTCCTTTAGGTTAGACTCAAAATTGAATTGGAATCAAGGTTCCTTATGCCCAAGTAGCTCAGCCTGGATTAGAGCGCTTTCCTCCTAAGAAAGAAGTCGAAGGTTCAAATCCTTCCTTGGGCGCTTGATTTTAATAAAACTTAAAAACACTAAAAGAATCAGAATATTAAGCGTGGATGGTTTAATGGTAGAATAGCTGGCTTCCAAGCAA
>CAZQKH010000038.1:0-3497 GCA_964593105.1 Candidatus Woesearchaeota archaeon
TCTTGAAGCAACAAAATAATCTTATCACAACAATCTTTTTAAACAATTTATACAGAATTAAAATATGTCAAAAGAGTTAGATTTAACACAATGGAAATGGAATAATAAAGTTGCTTTAATATTTGGTATAAACGGTCAAGATGGGAGTTATTTATCTGAATTTCTTTTATCTAAGGGGTACAAAGTTAGAGGAATTATAAGAAGGGCAAGTAGCACAAATACTTCTCGAATACATCATTTAGATAAATTTGATGATGTTTATGGTAAAACCCCTAAATCTCCTTTTTATTTACAATTTGGGGACCTTGGAGATGCTACAAGTATTCGGACAATGATAGAAGAAGTTCAACCTAATGAAATTTATAATTTGGGTGCCCAAAGTCATGTGGGAATTAGTTTTAGAAATCCTGAATCTACAATTAATTTCAATACTCTTGGTGCGCTTAGAATATTAGAAGCTATAAAAGAAATGAAATTAGATTGCAAATATTATCAAGCTTCTTCAAGTGAAATGTTTGGAATTTCTCCTCCTCCTCAAAATGAAGATACTAAAATGCTTCCTCAAAGCCCTTATGGAATTGCTAAATTGGCAGCATATCATTTAACTAGGATGTATAGAAATGCTTATGGATTATTTGCATGTAATGGAATTTTATTCAATCATGAAACAGTAGCTTCTTTTATGCCAATGTTTTATAAAAACAAGGATGAAAAAGAATTTGACATTAAACCAATATGCGAAATTATTAAATTTGATGAAAATAAAAAGCATTATCAGTCAAAAGAGGTTTCAGAAATACAAGTATGGGATAAAAAAGGTTGGACAGATGTTAAGTTTGCATCTGCTTATCCTCATAATGTAAAAGAAGATAATAAAAAACCAAGATTTATTAATTCAAGATCAGGTGTTTTTATGGCTACAGCAGACCATATTGCATTTATGGAAAATTCTAAGGGAAAAAAAGTCAAAGATATAAAAATAGGGGATAAATTAGAGACAATAGAACTTCCAGAAAGCATGGCTAAAAAAGATACTACCCTAAAAGAAGCAGAATTAATAGGATTGATGGTAGGAGATGGTTCTATAACTTATGAAAAAAAAGGAATAGGTTTACATGGGAAATTCACTAATTCTTCTGAAAAAATAAGAAAAAGATTTGAATATTTATGGAAAAAGGTTACAAAAGGTGATGTGGTTTATTATCCTTCAAAGTCAGGTTTTAACCCTAAAAAGGAAGTAGGACAATTAAGATTAAATGGGGGCAATGAATGGTTAAGAGAAATAGATTTATATAATAAAGACAAAACAAAAAAAATACCAAAAAGAATTCTTAATGCAAAAAAAGACATCCTTGTTGCTTTTTTAAGAGGATATAACTTGGCAGATAGTTTAAAATCAAACCCATGCACTTATGAATTTAAAAATTTTAAGACAAATTCTGCTACGCTTGCGATGGGATTATGCTATCTTATTGATAAAGCTACAAAACAAGAAATAAACATCACAATTGAAGTAAAAGATGATGGGAGATTATTTTACTCTATAAACATCCTCTCAGATGTTAATAACTTTCTAAAAGAGAAGGAAATTAAGAAACTAAATTCAAAGGAAATCTCACAGCGGGAAATTTCAAGAAGAACAGGTATATCAAGAACATTTATAAGAAAGATACAAAAGGGAGGTTCGTGTTGCAAGGTCCACCATCTAAGAAAAGATTCAAAAGAAATTAAAAAAATAATAGAAATGTCTGAATATAAGGGTTGGTTTTATGATTTGGAAACTTCATCAGGAACTTTTCATTGTGGTGTTGGAAAATGCCATGTTCATAATTCCCCCAGAAGAGGTTTAAACTTTGTTACTAAAAAAATAACTGTGGGAATCTCAAAAATTCTTTTTAGAGAAGAAAAAGAATTGGTTTTAGGAAATCTTGAAGCAAAAAGAGATTGGGGATTTTCAAAAGAATATGTGCAAGCCATGTGGAAAATACTCCAACATAATGAACCAGATGATTTTGTTATTGCTACCAAAGAAACCCATAGTATTAGAGAATTTTTAGAAGAAGCATTTAAATTATTAGATTTAAATTGGGAAGATTTTGTGAAAAACAACGATAGATATAGAAGGCCTGCAGAAGTTCCGGCATTACTTGGAGATCCTTCAAAGGCAGAGAAAATACTTTACTGGGAACCAAAAACAAAATTTAAAGATCTTATTAAAATGATGTTAGCAGCAGACATAAAATATATGATGAAAGGGAATGGAACACTTAGAAAAGAAGATGAAAATAGAGAAGATGATTTTTTTATAGAAAAAGGAAAAGAATTAGGAAGAAATCTAATTCGAGAAGTTAAAAAAGAAAAAGTAGAAAAAATCTTTGAAGATTTAGATAAACTTGAAGGGCACTTCCCAAAAGAAGTATTAGATAATATTAAACAAGGTTTAAATAAAAACTAAAAAAATATAAAATGAGAATTAATTGGAATGAACCACGATTTGACCAAGATGATTTAAAAGAGGTTTCTGAAGTTATTCAAAATTCATATGTAAATGAAGGTCCAAAAACAAAAGAATTTGAAGAAAAACTTAGAGAATATCTTGGAGTTAAACATGTTATCTGTACTGTAAATGCTACTGCTGCCTTGTTTTTAGCAATTAAAGCAGATGCATTGATTAAAGGAGTTACTGATTTTGAAGTTATTGTTCCAGATATGACTATGATTGCTACTGCTACTGCAGTTGAATGGGCAGGAGGAAAAGCAATTCCTGTAGAAGTTTTGAAAGATAGAATGACTATTGATTTAAATAAAATTAAAGAAAAAATAACAAACAAAACAACTGCAATAATTCCAGTACACATTCTTGGGAGAGCTGTAGATATGAATGCTCTTAAAGATATTGCTGAAGAATCAAATTTAACTATTATTGAAGATGCTGCAGGTGTTCTTGGATCAAAATATTTAGGAAAATACTTAGGGACTCTTGGAAAAGTAGGGTGTTTTTCATTACAATCTAATAAAATTGTGACTTGCGGGCAAGGAGGAATAATTGTCACAAATAACGACGAGTATTATGATACAATAAGAAGGTTAAGAGATTTTGGAAGATTAAATAATAAAGAATTTTTACATAAAGAAATTGGATATAATTTAAAATTTAATGATTTGTCTGCTGCCCTTGCTTTAAGTCAATTTAAAAAAATAGAACAAAAACAACAAACATTATTATTTCAATTAAATAAATATAAGGAATTGCTTGCAGAGGTAAATCAAATTAAGTTTCCAGAAATTAAAATATCTGAAGGAGAAATTCCTTTATGGGTAGATGTTTTTGTTGAAAATAGAGAAGAATTAATTAAACATCTTGAGGCACGCGATATTCATCCAAGACCTTGTTGGCCTTCGATACATAAAAATCCTCCTTATGCTTCTTCAGGAAGTGATCAAGATTTCCCAAATTCGAGTTTTATCTCAGAAAATGTTTTATGGCTTCCAAATGG
>CAZQKH010000039.1:0-3370 GCA_964593105.1 Candidatus Woesearchaeota archaeon
ATTAAGATGCAAAATAAGCTAAAAGAGGAAGAAGCCAGAGAGTCAATGAAATTCAAAGATTGCAACCAAGATATGATAATAGGTTATGTTATTGAAACAGTACCAAAGAGAAAAAAAGGAGATAAAAAAGATGGTGATTCTTAGGGGAAAACAGGGGTATACATACGAATCCATCAGAGAGAGAAATAGTCTCTATAGTGATAAAATTATAATGGTAAGTGGACACTCTGGGAGCGGAAAGACAATATTGGGAGAAAAAGTCGTTGAAACATTAGTTGAGAATGGTTATACTGGAATTTCTCTCTCGGATGCAGTTGATGAAACAGAGTCAGGATTTATGGGTCTTAAAGCAAAGATTGGATGGCATGTTAGAGAATTGGAAAAACAAGGGGAACAGCCCAAAGCTTTACCGATTATCATTCATGCTCCTCTTAGTGTTAGGGGAATCAGAGAAAAGATAAAATTATCTAAATTAGATGGTTTAAAAGGTAAGCTTCCTAAAACTGAGTTCTTTACACTAGATATTAAAAGCCTGGATAGAAATTCTGTAGAATATTTATGTGAAACAACTGAAACTAGAGGAAATATTAGCCTTTTTTTAAGTTGTATAGAAGCACTAAAAAACAATGAAGGAATGGAATCCTTAATTAGATTAATTGACTCAAAGTCAAGAACAAAAAGAAGGAAGTATTATGATAAAGGTCTTTCATCAGAAGATGCAGTTGGTGATAAAAAAGATGCTCGTGAGATAAAAAACCATCTATCATTAGTTTTTGGTCGTGATCATATTTTACAACCATCAAATTTTAAATACAATCTTGATATTAAAAAAATACTCAGAGATAATTCTCATTTTCATGTATTTACATACCGATATTTAGAATCTAAAAAAAGACTTCGACATTTCATGGTGTATCATATCCTCTCTGAAATTGAGAAATATAAAGATTTCGCAACCCATCCAATCGTACTGCTCATAGATGAGATTAGAAGCCTTGCTCCATACAAAGCACAAGGAGCTGATAGAATAGTCTCTGCAAAACTTAGTGATATGTTGGATATGATTAGAAAATCAAAAAAAGGATTTACTGTTGTATTATGCACAACTAGATATACAAAAACAGATTTCAATGTGAGAGATGTTTGTGCATTAAAATATATGTTCTTACCATCACTTGATGATGTAGATAAGATGAAAAAAATCGTGGGGTGGTCAAAACAAATTGGAGACAAAATGCTAAGGTTAAATCCTGGTGAATTTGTAAGGCTAGGTTTTGAAAATACAAAATTGAAAACTAAACTTCCAAAGTTTGGTCATAAGATAAAAGATGGTCATGTATCTCTTGATTTTAATGAAGAATATTCAAAAGCTTTTCCAGACCAGATGATAGATTACACAGAACTTGCAAATGAGGTTGATGAGTTTATCAAGAACAAGCAAAAGGAAGTTCATTTAAAGAAAAAGGAAGAGGATGATGAAGCAAAACTAGAAATTAGAAAAGAGATAAAGAAGGAAGCAAAGAAATCTAAAAATACAGATAAACTTAAAGAATTTGAAAATGAAGAAAAAAATAAGAGAGTTGAAAACAAAGAAGAAAGAAACAAAATGATTTTAGAAACATATGAAAGACTTAAACTTAGCAATACAAAACCAAGCCAGAGAAATATTGAGAAAGAACTTAAAGCAAATGGAATTAAAGTAAGTCGTTCAACAGTAGCAAATGTTTTGAATGAGGTGAAAAAAAATTAGAGAATATTTTAATATATCTATAAGAAGAAAGCAAAGAACATCAGAAAATGGGCTAAAGAGACAAGGAGTTAAACTAAGGGCTTACTATCTTCCATACATTTATCCTACAATTTGGAGTGGTCGTGTTTCAGTAGATCTTATCAATAGTAGAATTAAACTTGCTAAGTTTGTTTATTGGAAGGTCGGTTCTGGGAGTCTAGTAATAATGAAGAACAAAGATATTTATGGTGGAAATGGTTTTAAGAAGTTAGCTAATCTAACTCTTATTGGAATTGATGAGACTAAGTTTGACTTTGAATACAGTTACATTGGGATTAGCAGATATGCTAGTTGGGAGAAAGATGATTTTTAGAAAAAAACAGCCAAAATATTGCCAATATTCCCTGAGCCACTGGGTTTCCAAAGCTTAAAAAATGAACAAAGAACACTTTTGGTTAATGTTTTATAGTGAAAATTGAGAATAATTAAGTCTCATGCTGGGTATATGTTTTAAGGCTGACTGGATTTTTTGGCGAAATGTCTTTTTTAGCAAGACTAAAAAAATAATATATTTCATATATGAAATCAAATACTATATAGGCAAGGAGAATCATCAGTAAAACCCTGAGTTTTAGACGATAAAACACCAAAAGAAAGCATAGTGTAATTTCAAGTGAAACTACAATGGTTAAAAATAAAAAAGTATTTTTTAGTCATCCCAGTGATTGTCAATCAGTTTTAGACGATAAATGTAATAACCAATGATAACAAAATAATAAAATTGGCTAAAAAGTTTTATGGACTTTACACTTTTGGACAAAATTTAATGAAATAAAAATAGGTAAACCAAATGGAAACAGACAAACAAATAATAGCTGCAATCTATCCAAGAGTTTCAAGTGATGACCAAAAGAAAGAAGGAAGATCCTTTGAAGCACAAGTAAATAAGCTTACAAAGTTCTGTGAAGATACGGATAGAGAAATCTATAAAGTCTATGACCAAGATGCAGGAAGGAGTGCTACACTAAAGGAAGATTCAATTTTTATTAAAAAGGAAGGATCAACAATTGTCTCTGTTTTTGAACTAAAGAAAAGACCAGGCTTTCTTCAAATGCTGGAAGATGCAGAAATGGGATTGTTCAATGAAATAGTAATCTTCAAATGGGATAGGTTTTCAAGGAATGCTATACTTCAGGAAATTGCTTTATTGTTGTTTCAAAATATGGGAGTTACTATAACTCCAACAGATGATTCTATTACTCCACTCATTCGAAAGATTACAGGCAACTTATCTGAAGAAGAAATTAATAAACTTAAACAAAGGATTAATCTAAGTCTTGAAGATAAATTCAATGCAGGGATAATACCTTCGAAAATGCCATATGGATTTATTTGGGATAAAGTGAATAAAAAAGTTTTGGTTGATGATGATAAAGCCTCAATTATTAAAAAGGCATTTGAGATGACTCTAAACAATTTTAAATGGGATAAGATTTGTTCTGAATTGAACCTTGCCAAAAAAATGTATTACTTAATTTTAAAAAACAAAACATATTATGGTTTGATTTCTTACAAAGGAAAAACTAAGAAAGGAATGCATGAACCAATCATTTCAAAAAAACTATTTGATGATGTTACAAA
>CAZQKH010000040.1:0-3192 GCA_964593105.1 Candidatus Woesearchaeota archaeon
TCTTTTATATTTTCTCCGTACCACTTCACGGTCCTTAAAATTCCCTCTTCAAAATCTACCTTCGACGCCCACCCCAACTCTTTATTTATTTTATTTGAATCCATCGCGTAGCGTAAATCATGTCCAGGTCTATCCTTTACAAATGTTATTAATTCTTTATATGACTTTAATTCTCCTGATAAAGGTTTTAAATAATCTAGTATCTCACAAATTTTATTCACAATATTAATATTTTTCCATTCGTTATCCCCTCCAATATTGTAAATTTCTCCTATTATTCCCTGATGCAAGACAATATCAATAGCGAAGCAGTGATCTTGAACATAAATCCAATCACGCACATTCTGGCCGTCAGCGTAAACCGGAAGAAGTTTACTACTCAAAGCATTAGTTATCATTAATGGAATCAATTTTTCCGGGAATTGATATGGACCATAATTATTAGAACAGCGGGTAATTATCGCCGGAAAGCCAAAAGTTTTATAGTACGCTCGAACCATTAAATCGCTTGCTGCTTTACTGGCCGAATACGGGTTATTTGGCGCTAAGGGAGTTTCTTCTGTAAATGGGGCGTCATCTTTTCCAAGGCTACCATAAACCTCATCCGTAGAAATATGAACAAAACGCTTCACATTATTTTTTTTAGCTGCTTCTAAAAGAACTTGTGTGCCTAAAACATTAGTCCGAACAAACTCTTCCGAACCGTATATGCTCCTATCCACATGACTTTCTGCAGCAAAATGTACTATATAATCAACTTTTTGCATTTGCTTATCTACAGCTTCAAAATCCCTGACATCTCCTTTGACAAACGTATAATTAGGATTATCTTTTACATCATCTAAATTTTCCAAACTACCTGCATAAGTTAATAGATCATAATTTATTATCTTATAATCTTTATACTTAGATAAAATATGCCTTATAAAATTTGACCCTATAAAACCTGCTCCACCGGTTACTAATATTATTTTCATTCTTATTCCTTTAAAGTTTCTTTGTATTTTTCCAAACTTTTTTGCCATTTAGGTATCTCTAGTCCCAAATCCTTACTTATCTTTTCATTACACATCTTTGAATATACAGGTCGTTTGGCAACAACCTTAAAAGTTACAATAGATACTGGTTCTATTGTTATTTGTTCCTCTTTAAAAAACTCTTTTGCCAATTCATACCTTGAACACCACCCTGTATTAGTTAAATGATAAAGCCCTCTAACTCCTTTTTCAATAGCTTCTATGGTAACTTTTACTATATCAAATGTAAATGTTGGCACAGACACTTCATCATTTACTATTTGCAAAACTTCTTTTTCTTTAACCCACGATCTTAATTTATATAAAAAATTTTGGCTGCCTTGTCCTATTACCCAACTAGTTCTAAATATTAGATTTTTACAACCGCTTTCAACAATATACTGTTCTCCTAAAAGTTTACTTTTTCCATATTCATTTAATGGATTCGTGGGATCTGTCTCAACGTAAGGTTGATTCTTTTCCCCATCAAAAACATAATCACTACTATAATGAACTAATAATATATTTTTTTCCTTCGCTATCACTGATATATATTTTAATGCGTTTGCGTTTATATCATAAACAAAACTATCCCCTTTTTCCGCCTCATCAACATTGTTATATGCAGCACAATTTATGATCACATCTATTTTTGTATCATTGACAACATCTAAAACAGCTTTCTTGTCTGTAATATCCAAAGAATCTATATCATGCGCCACAAAATCAATATTTTTACTTTGAAAATATCCTACAAACTCTTTTCCAAGCTGTCCTTTTGATCCGGTTATCAAAACTTTATTTATATTCATATAGAAAATTCATTTCTGCTACAGAACTATTATTTAGGATCTTATCTTTTTCTGATACAACAGGTTCTTTTATAGGCCAATTAATATTGATTTTACTGTCATTCCAGATTATACCCCTTTCATCTACAGAAGAATATTCTTCAGTACAATAGTATTCAACTTCAGTCTTTTCAGCTAAAGAACAGAACCCATGTGCAAACCCCCTTGGCACATATAAAAGTTTTCTATTATTCTCTGTAAGTTCTACCCCTACCCACTTTAAGAATGTCGGAGAGTTTTTTCTAATATCAACAGCAACATCAAAAACACTTCCTCTTATGCATCTAACAAGTTTAGCCTGTGCTTTAGGATTAAGCTGATAATGCATTCCCCTCAAAACTTTTATTCCAGAGATAGAATGATTAAACTGCACAAACCTGTCATTTATTCCATATTCACAAAATTCTGAAAACTTATATGTTTCCCAAAAAAAGCCTCTCTCATCATCAAAAACTTTTGGTTCGATTATCTTTACAGTATCTATTTCTGTTTCAATAACATTAAATGACATTTGTGTTGGTTCCCTTTTCATCAATGATTTTCAAAAGATATTGCCCGTATTCGTTTTTATATTTATTAGCTATCTCAGTTAAATCTTTTTCTCCAATAAAATTTTTCCGATAAGCTATTTCCTCTATACACCCTATTTTAAGACCTTGTCTTTCTTCTACAGTTTTTATAAATGATCCCGCTTCCATTAGAGAGTCCTTTGTCCCTGTATCAAGCCAAGCATATCCTCTTCCCAAGATCTCAACTCTTAATTTTCTCTCTTTTAAATATGCATTGTTTACCTCAGTTATCTCCAACTCTCCTCTCTTGGAAGGATTTAAGCTTTTAGTAATCTCTATAACCTTATTATCATAAAAATAAAGACCTGTAACAGCTACATTTGATCTTGGTTTTTCAGGTTTTTCCTCAATTGATATCACTTGATTATTTTCATCAAAATCCACTACCCCGTATCTTTTAGGGTCTTTAACAGTGTATCCAAAAACAGTTGCACCATCTTTTTGTTTGCATACGTTGATTAAACTTTCAACTAAACCATGTCCAAAGAAAATATTATCCCCTAATATTAATGAAACATTATCTTTGCCTATGAATTCTTCCCCTATTAAAAATGCTTCAGCTATTCCATTAGGTTGGTCCTGCTGTTTATATGAAATACTGATCCCCAAAAATGTTCCATCACCAAGTACTCTCTTAAAAGAAGGCAAAGCTTCAGAAGTGCTTATAATAAGGATATCTCTAATACCAGCCAACATTAAGACTGATAGTGGATAATAAATCATTGGCTTATCATATACAGGAAGCAGTTGTTTACA
>CAZQKH010000041.1:0-3178 GCA_964593105.1 Candidatus Woesearchaeota archaeon
TCAATTTCAGAAGCTATGAAGAAAGGTAAAGGAAAAGTAGCTGTGCGAGGATGGATTTATCGAGAAAGAGGTTCAAATAAAATAAGGTTTCTTGTTCTTAGAGACTCGACAGATATTATTCAGTGTGTTTTATCTAGAGAAAAGTTTGAAATGCAATGGAAAGAAATTGATGGATTAAAGATTGAATCAAGTGTTGAACTTGAAGGAATTATTAAAAAAGATAAAAGAGCTCCAACGGGTTTTGAAATTGATGTTGAAAATATAAAAATAATTCATGTGGCAGAAGATTATCCTATTAATAAAGACTTGAATGAAGATTTACTTGGAGATAGAAGACATTTATGGTTGAGAAGTCGTAAAATGACTGCAAGTATGAAAATTAGATCTACTGTTTTATTTGCATTACATGAATGTGCTCGCAAATTAGGATTTATTGAAATTCAAGCTCCTTCAATGAGTGGTGCTGCAAGTGAAGGGGGTTCTGAAGTTTTTGAAGTGGGTTATTTTGGTAAAAAAGCGTACATGACTCAATCGTGGCAATTTTATGCTGAAAATTTTATTAATGCTGTTGAAAAAGCTTATGCAATTGCTCCAAGTTTTAGAGCTGAGAAATCTAAAACTCCTTGGCATGTAACAGAATTTTGGCATTTTGAATTAGAAGGTGCTTGGATGAATTTACAAGATGATATGGATGTTGCTGAAGAATGTATTTTATATGTTATTAAAAAAGTTTTAAAAGATAATAAAAGAGAATTAGAGGTTCTTGGTGCAGATATTGATATGCTTAAAAAAGTGAAAAAAGGATTTAAGAGAATAACTTATGAAGAAGCAATTAAAACTTTAAAGAAAAAAGGACATAAAATTAAATCTGGAGAGGATTTTGGTTCTGCAGAAGAAAGAGGTTTGGCAAAATATTATGGAAATAATTTTGTTTTTGTTACTAATTATCCTATGAGTTTATTGAAATTTTATCATGGAGAAGATCTTAAAAATCCTGGAACGGGAATGAATTTTAATTTATTGGCTCAGGGTGTTGGTGAAATGGTTGATGGTTCTCAAAGAGAACCTTCTTTAGATAAACTTGTTGAAAGATTAAAAAAAGCTAAAGTAGATTTAGGTGCATCTAATTGGTATTTAGATTCTCGAAGATATGGAAGTGTGCCTCATGCTGGTTTTGGTTTAGGTGTTGAAAGATTTTCTGCTTGGATTTGTGGGTTTGATACAATAAGAGATGCAATTCCTTTTCCACGAACTCCGAATAGACTTAATCCTTAATTTTTTAAATATAGTTTCGTTTTGTAAACTTTTTTTATAAAAAAACATGATTTTTACCTCAATTAACTTTTTAAACCAGTTTTTGTTTTAGCTAACATATGAATATTGGTGAAATTAGTATTAAATGGCTTGGAAATGCTGGGTTTTTAATTGAAAATTCTTTTACTATTTATATTGATCCATATCAAATTAAAGAGGGTTTGCCAAAAGCAGATTATATTTTATTAACTCATGACCACTTTGATCATTGTAGTTTTATAGACTTAAACAAGATTGTGAAAGAAGGAACAAGAGTAGTTATTCCGGCAGGTTGTCAAAGTAAAGTTGCTAGATTCTCTGTTCCAGTAAGAATGCAAGTTGTTGAATCAGGGCAAGAATTAGATTTTGGAACTTTGAAAATAGATATTTTTCCTGCTTATAATACAGATAAGCCTTTTCATCCAAAAGAATATGGTTTTGTTGGTTATTTAATTAAAATAAATGGTACTTTAATTTACCATGCTGGTGATACAGATGTTATTCCTGAAATGCAGAAATTAACAGGATATAATTCCCAGGCTAAGAATTTTGTTGCATTACTTCCTGTTGGGGGGAGATACACTATGACTGCTGAAGAAGCAGTTGAAGCAGCCAAAATAATTAAACCTAGTTTAGCAATTCCTATGCATTGGGGAAGTGTTGTTGGTTCTAAAGATGATGCTGAAGAATTTAAAGAACTTTGTGAGGAAGAAGGAATTAATTGCAAGATTTTAGAGAAAGAATAATTATTTATTTTTAAAGAATTAATTATATTTTAAAGTTTTCCAAAACATTTAAATATGTGAAGACACATATATCACAGAGTAAAAAAATGCCAAATATAACATTATCTATTCCTCAAGACCTACATGAAATAATAAAAAGACATAGAGAGATTAGGTGGAGCGAAATAGCAAGAGTCGCAATTGTAGATCAAACAAAAAAATTAGAATTAATGGATAAAATTGCTTCTAAAAGCAAATTAACTGTAAAAGACATAGAAAAAATAAATAAAAAGATTAAAAAAAACCTTCGTTCTAGCATGACTAAATGAAAATAGTTATTGATACTAATGTCATTATGGCTGGTTTGCTTAAAGATTCTTTTGTTAGAAAAATTTTAATGTCCAAAAATATTGAATTTTTCATTCCCAAATATGCTTTGCAAGAGATTACAAAGTACTCTAAGTATTTAATTAAAAAATCACGATCTAATAAAGAGGATTTTACTTTTGTTTTGAATTCTCTTTTAGAGAATATTAAAATAGTTCCGAAGAATTTAATAAATCCACATATGGATAAAGCAGACTTAATCATGAAGAAAATTGATTTAAATGACTCTGTTTTTATTGCAACTTGTTTTGGTATTGGTGCAGATGGAATTTGGAGTTTTGATAAACATTTTAAAAAACAAAAAGAGATTAAGGTTTTTGATATCGAAGAGGTAAATACAAATGTTTAAATATTTTTTTGAGTTAAATTAATAAATCTCTTTTTTCTTAATTATTTATGAAAGAGATTGTTCATGCAAATGTTGGGTTTAAGAGGTGGTTCTTTTTTTGGGCAGGGATAATAGCCACAATAGCATATCGGATTATTGTTGTTTTAGATGAATCTTGGATAAAAATTTCATGGTATATTGGAACTGTTGGATTTGTTTTATATTTTGGGCATAGGTCTCATGTTCAAAAGAAAAGAGCAGAACTTGTTCGCGGATATAATTTAGTTAAGATTGTAAATAATTTAAAAAAAGTAAAACCCAATCAAAAAGAAGCATTGCATTATCTTGTGCAATCAGCTATAACTTCTAAAGTTAGATGGAATTCTTTGTTTATCTTTTGGTTAAGTTTTTTAGCTTTGATAGTAGGGATTTTTGTGGATTTTGT
>CAZQKH010000042.1:0-3143 GCA_964593105.1 Candidatus Woesearchaeota archaeon
TAAATTCCATTTTTAACCTCTTAATCTCTTTTGCTTATTTGAATAAAATTTTTCATTAGGTTTTATTTAAATAGTGCAAGAGAAAGAATAATTTTTGATTAACGAATATTCTATTTTTTCTTAATTTTAAGTTTTTTTATAGTTTCTAAGCTTATTACTAATTTATGTAATCTAACTGAATATTTACTATAATACTTATCCAATTCTTGTAAATATTGATCTCTTGCAGAAATTCCTGTACTAAAATCTACTAATTTCTTTCTGACTAACTCTCCAACAAAAGTTCGCACAACAACATCAGCATAAAAAGTCCTATAACTTATATCCTCTTCATAATTTAGTAAATTTGTGTAATGTTGTATCATAGGGTGATCAGTATGTATATAGATTATTCCATTATCATAATGTGATAGTTCATCAGTTCCTTCATCACCTTTCTCTTCAATCCCTTTAAAATATCCCCTAAATTTTTGAGTTATTTTTGAAATAATTTCTATATCTATTGATGTTTCCTCATCACCAAAATAAGCTTTTAATTTTGTTTTTTTGTCTATTCCTTTACCTAATAAAGATATACTTAATTCGCTTATATCTTTTGTTAACTTTTTTGAATTATTTTTGGAAACAAATATTTCCTTATCAAATTGTAAGAAATCGTCTTCGCAGTTAAATCTAATTTTATCACCTTCTTTAATTATCAAGTTTTTAATTAATAAAGAGATAGTTTCCATTTTTCCATCTATCAATGCCTTTTCATTAGGTATAAATGCCAGACTTCCATTAAAATGTAACTTAGGGTTTTCTTTAACTTTTACTAAAATTTCTGTTGAATTTAATCCCTCTTTTACTTTTGCAGTAATTTTTCCCTCTGCATCAGGTGTTTCACTATAAAGGGTTACTTTTCTTTTGCAAATACCTCTTTCATTAGCATCTTTTTTGTTAAATTCTATTTCTTCTGGAGAAAATTTAATATCTTCACTATTAGAAAATATTTCGATTTTTGAATTATCTGGTATTATATTCATATCTGCAACGAGATAAATCCCTTTATTCTCAAATTCTATGATAGTTACGAAAGTGTAATCACAAAAGCTAAGACCATTCTTTGGTCTATATTTATCATTTGGAACATCTATGTCCTGTATTTCTTTAGTCTCGTCTTTAAATATGCGATTCATTTCTTTTAAAAGTGCATTAATATTTTCTACTGTATTTTTTGAAACGTCTCTTGATCTATCATACATACTTCTTTCTTCAGTATGAAGAAAAGCATCCAGGATATCCTTAATCCCATCTTTAATCTTCTTATAAAGTTCATGATCTTGATACATCCCTTTTCTTTTTTCTCCAAAAATTCTTTCGTTATTATTTAACATAATATCAATTGGTCCATCTATTTTAATTTCCCCAAATATTTTGGTAGCTAGTCTATGTGAATCAAAACCGAGTAAAGTATTATCTAATACTGAGAATTCTGAGTAATATACTAAAAGTCCGCATTCCTTAGTATCGCCAAAATTCTCGAGATCGCTCTTTTTAGTCATATATATTTTATAATTACAATTAAATTTACCATATTTTTCTATTTCAAATTTATAGACACCATCTCGTTTAAGAACTCCCTCTGGATAATTGTAGACAATTCTCTTTGGAGTTGAAGTTGCATCCTCTAAATCAAAAAACATTATTTGAAATTTTGAAGAAGTATTTATTTTTCTTAATAAAAAATTCTTACATATTTTTTCGTAGGCAGTATTTGCCCTGAATTGTGGTATCTTATCTTTTGGAGGTAAGACGCCTTGTATAAACGTTCCATTCCCATTAATACCAGTCAATTTTCTTTCTTGTTCAGTTACCTTGTCATTTTTTATCTCCTTCCATAATGGTTTTTCTGTATTCTTAAATTCACAAATGATTATATTCCCATTTTTGATAGTGTAAAGACTTGCTTCTTGAAAAGCCCAACAAGCTTCCTTTAAGCCAAAACCTTGAGAACCTGTAACAGTATTTACCTTATCTAATCCACTTGATTTAGCTCCAACTTTTAGTGCTTCATCAAACTCTTCTCGGCTCATTCCTTCGGCAAAGTCAGAAATCTGAAAAGTTTTTGTATTCTTATCAAGCATAGAACCATATTTAATTATAATACTTGCATCCCTATATTCTTTATTTTTATTTTTTCTTTCATAACTGTCACATGAATTTTTTATCAGTTCTACAAATCCTCTTAGTATATCATCTTTTGTTTTTGGTGTAAACTGCCTTATATCAAAATTTTCGTCATAATCTGGTTTTTGCCAACCATTATCATATTTATTTACCATTTATATCACCATAATTTTTTCCAATTTTTCTCTAGGTATATTAAGAAACTATGAATACCTTTATATTTTTCAAATTTGCTAGCATAATCAATAAATTTATGTAAATTTGACTTTAAAATATCTTCAGGAGTATATCGAGTTCCTAAAAGTGCGAGTTTTATATCAATAGCTCTTAGTGATTTATTATTTATAAAATCTTGATACGCTTTTGTATCCTTCAAATCAAAAACAAACTTTTTTTCTTTGTCACTCATTATAGTTTCGTATTCTTTCTTCTTTATATTTTGTTTTAGCTTTATATGATCTAAGCTAATTTTTTTATCAAGAAAATCACTTATTTGTGAAGCTATTTCTTGGCCATTTCTGGTTAATGTATAAGCGCTTTTATCTGACCCCCGCAACCATTGTTTATTTTTATCAACACAATGCCATAAGGTATTCCTTATAATTCTAGTGTCTGGATACTCCATAAATTCAGTTAAGGAGAATGACTCGGGAAATAGTTTATGTCCTAAAACAGATATTCTTTGAAAAAGTGGTTCAATCTTATTTTTTTCTAACAAATAGACTATATAAACAATAAGTCTATCCCTACCTAAATTAGACTGTAGTTTTTCGTCATATGATTTTATTGAGCTAAAAACCTTCTTAAAGTTTTCTAAACTATCTGCCATATTACACACACCATTATTCTTTTGTCTTCTTTCCGATTAGTCTCTTTTGATTTATTTCTTCTTCCATTTTTTACCCTCATAAATTGCTTATGATAGTATAATCATTTCTTTTATTTTTAACAACACCTAACTCTCTAAGCAGAGA
>CAZQKH010000043.1:0-3080 GCA_964593105.1 Candidatus Woesearchaeota archaeon
TTTTCTTTTTCCTTTATTTTTCAACCTCGAAAATATTAAAAACAAAGTTTGATTAATGTTTTAATGGAGGTGAAGAATTTTTTACCAGTAATTTACTTTGTCTTAGGACTTTCTCTTGTTATTGGTATGACTGGATATGCTGTTGAAGGAGAAGTTCCCTCGTCTGTAAATGTGGATGGAATAAGAATCTTAGCAGAAACTTTTAATGGAACCACAACCTCTTTTGAAAATTTAAATGCCACACAAATTCAAAATATGTCTAATCTTATTTTGGAAAGAGCAAACTATGGTAAAATTATCTTTAGTGAGTCGGTAAATCTTACTTTAATTGCAGGTGTAGATAGAATTGTGGATTTTGATAGTGATTTAAATATTACAGATAATCTTATTAATATTGATTCTACACAATTGCCTTCTATGGATAAATCTGCAACAATTTCATCATATAATTTAACTTTTACAGACCCTCAAATTATGAAAGGAGGTGTTCTTTGTACTGATTGTACTGAATTGAGTTATTCTTCAGGAACAATAGTTTTTACAACAACAACTTTTACAAGTGTTTATTATATTCGAGAAACTCCAGTAGATTCTTGTGGAAATGGTATCTGTGATAATGGTGAGACATATACTACTTGTCCTGCTGATTGTGATGCTCCAGATGATGGTGATGGAGGAGGTGGAGGTGGTGGCGGAGGAACTCCTTCTACAAATGTAACTGTTCCTGTAGGTCATGATTTTTATATTGCCCCAGAATTTTTTACACTTAAAATGAATAAAGGAGAATACTTTCAAAAAAATATAGTTGTTGTTAATAATGGTACACAAAATTTAGGAATTAATGTTGTTGTTACAGGAGTATCTGATTTTGTTTTTCCTCAAATAAATTATATTGAAGTGGATGCTGGTCAAAATTATACTTTGAGATTAGATATTTATATTTCTGAATCAAGACCTTCTGATGTTTATCTTGGTCAAGTTCGTTTCCTTACAAAATATATTTCAAGAGAGTCTGATGTAATCCTGGATGTTAAAGAAGTAGATGCTTTATTTGATATTAGAACAGAAGTATTGAAAAAATATATTAATCCTGGAGGAAGAATTAGAGCAAATATTAGTATTATAAATATGGGTAGTTTGAGAAATTTTGATGTTTCTTTAGAGTATATGATTGTTGATTTTGAAAATAATAATTATACTCTTAAAAAAGAAGATTTTGCAATTGATCAAGTATATTTTAATATCTTTTATCTTGATGTTCCAAAAGATATTCCTATGGGAGATTATGTCTTTTATGCTCGAGTAAGTTATAAAGATGTAGGTGCAAGTAGCTTTGATACTTTTACTGTTGAAGGAATTTCATTGTTAGCATGGATAGTTGTTATTTTAGTTATTTTAATAATTATATTCTTGATTATTAGAAGATTGACAAGAGATAAGAGATTAGCAAAGAAAGCTCTTAAAGAACAACAAAGAAAAACAAGAATTAAGAAACCTCCTTTAATAAGAAGAATTTTAAGAGTTCCTAGATTAGGCTGAATAGAACCATAACTATTTTAAATTGTGTTTTTTGATTAATACTATGTTAATTGGACTTGTTGGAAAGCCTTCATGTGGAAAATCTACTTTTTTTAAAGCAGCGACTTTAGCAGAAGTTGAAATAGCATCTTATCCTTTTACTACAATAAAAGCAAATCATGGTGTGGGTTATGTTAAAGTAAAATGTATTGAAGATGATTTTAAAGTAAAATGTAATCCGAGTCATGGCTTTTGCATTAATGGAAATCGTTTTGTAGCTATTGATTTAATGGATGTTGCAGGTTTGGTTCCAGGAGCATCTGAAGGTAAAGGTCTTGGAAATCAATTTTTAGATGATTTAAGACAAGCAGATGTTTTTATTCATATAGTAGATATTTCAGGTACAACAGATATTGAAGGAAAACCCGCAGAAAATCATGACCCTGCTAAAGATATTAAATTTTTAGAAGATGAATTAAATAATTGGTATTATAATATTTTTATGAAAGTTTGGAGAGGTTTTGCTAGGAAAGTTGATATGGAGAAATCTAAATTTTCTGAAGCAATTACAAAACAATTTTCAGGTTTAAAAGTTACAGAAGAACAAATTAAACAAACTTTAAGAGAGTTAGATTTAGGAGATCGTCCAACTCTTTGGAAAGAAAAAGATTTAATGAGATTCTCGTCGAGATTAAGAGAGATTTCAAAGCCAATGATTATTGCTGCAAATAAAATTGATTTAACTAAAGGTAAAGAAAATTATGAAAGATTAAGAGCAGACTTTCCAAATCTAAATATTGTTCCTTGTTCTGCTGATTCTGAATTAGCTTTAAGAAAAGCTGCTAAAGCGGGTTTAATAGAGTATATTCCAGGTGAAAAGGATTTTGTACTCAACCAAGTACCAAGTAGGTCTGTGGGAGGTCTTGAAGAGAGTGTACCTGCTAAAGAAAGAAAAGAGGGTAAAGTTTTAAAACAATTGAGTGAAAAACAAAAACAAGCTTTAGAAAAGATTAAGGAAAATGTATTAGATGTCTTTGAATTTGGAACAGGTGTTCAAGCTATTTTGAATAATGCTATTTTTGGTTTATTAGGTTATTTAGCTATTTTTCCTGCTTCTGCAAATAAATTAGAAGATAGTAAAGGAAATATTTTGCCAGATTGTTTTTTATTACCTCCAGGAAGCACAGCTTTAGACTTTGCATTTTATTTACATACTGATTTTGGAAAGAATTTTATTAAAGCAATTAATGCGAAAACAAAAATGGCTCTTGGAAAAGATTATAAGTTACAACATAGAGATGCTTTAGAAATTATTACTAGATAATTTTAAAATATTAGATAAAAATGAAGATAAAAATTAAATTACACCCTAATTCTAAGCAAGAAAAGATTGTTAAATTAACTGAAGATAGTTATGAGGTCTGGATTAAAGAAAAACCAATTGATAATAAAGCTAATGTTTATCTTGAAAAATATTTAAAAAAATACTTTAAAAAAGATGTTAAAGTGGTTAAGGGATTAAAAAGTAAAAAGAAGGTTATTGAAATTTTTAATTAATTTAT
>CAZQKH010000044.1:0-2943 GCA_964593105.1 Candidatus Woesearchaeota archaeon
TAAGTGAATAAAAAATGGATTTTTTAACAGTAGTATTTTTAGTGTATTCGTTTATCGCGTTCTACTTTTTGTTCTTATTTATTTTAATATATCTTCAAAATTATAAGAGAATAATGTGGGTTCCTGCAATCACTAAAAAATATGAGGTAAGTATTGTAATTCCGTGTTATAATGAAGAAAAATCAATTGCAAAAACAATTGATAATTTAGTTAAAAATGGTTATTCTGGGTTAAAGAAGATAATTGTAGTAGATGATAGAAGTACTGATAATTCTTATAATATTATGAAAGCATGTGTAAAGAAATATCCTGGTGTTGTTATGGCTGTCCAAACTCCTAAAAACACTGGAAATGCTGCAGGTGCTAAAAATTATGGTGCTAAATTTGCTAAGACAGAATTAATTGGATTTACAGATGCAGATAGTTTTCCTGAAAAAGGTGCTATTGTAAAAATGATGGGTTTTTTTGATAATCAAGAAGTTGGGGCTGTTACTTCAAATGTGTTAGTATATAATAGGGATAATTTGTTATTAAGACTTCAAGCAATAGAATATATTGTGATTAAATTTACTAGAAAATTTTTAGAATTTATTGAATCTATTTATGTTACACCTGGTCCTTTAGCTATGTATCGGAGAAAGCTATTTGAAGAAGTTGGGAAATTTGATGAAGCTAATCTTACAGAAGATATTGAGATAACCTGGAGATTTTTAGCTAGAGGATATAAAATTAGAATGAGTGTACCTTCTAAGGTTTATTCTGTTGCCCCAACTAAGCTTAAAGATTGGTATAAGCAAAGATTAAGATGGAATATGGGTGGAGTTCAAACAATTTTCAAGTATAAACGGAGATTCTTTGATGGAACAATGTTAGGTAATTTTGTATTGCCCTTTTTTATTTTCTCATGGGTTATTGGGGTTTTTGGATTATCTATTATCCTTTATAGATGGATTCGAATAATTCTTTTAAAATATCTCTCTACAACGTATTCTGTTAAAGCGCATGCAACTATATTGAGTTTTGGAGACATAAGTCTTGTACCAAATGTTCTTTTGTTTATGGGGCTTTTGATATTTATTTTAGGGATACTTTATACTGTTCTTTCATTATATAGTATTAAGGAGAAAAAGAAATATAAGAAACCTGGAATCTTTCCAATAACTATTTATACATTCTTTTATTTACTGGCCTACCCAATTATTTTAATAGTCTCAGCCTATAAATTAATGAGAGGAAAAACAACATGGTAGATAAAAAAAATTTTAATATGCTTTTTAGAGCAAGATGGACATATATCATAATTGGTATTGTCTTTGCCTTTATAGGATATTCTAAAGGACAGATTAGTCTTTCAGATCCTTTTTTTGGTGCAGGAATTGTTGTTTTGGCAGTAGGAATCTTATTAATAATTTTAAATAAAATATTAAATAAAAAATGGTAAAATTTTACAAAAGATATGTGTTTTTGCAAGCGCTTTTCTTAACAATTGTTGTGTTTATAATTGGAATGTATATTGGAATTGCATTTGAAGATAAAAATATTGATAAGGCTGAAGCTTATTTTTCTCAATCTGAAATTTCTTTAATGGATATAACTGCCTTGAATAATTTATTAGATTCTGGAAAGGTTTCTTGTGATATTTTAAAACAAAGTAATTTTGATTTTGCAGATAAAATTTACAATGAGGCAAAGCGTTTAGATGCATTTGAAAAGGCTGGGAAAGTTGTAGATAATTTTGGATATATTCATAAGAAATATGATTTGTTGAGAACTCTTTTGTGGATGAATGCGCTTGAAGTTAGACAAGAATGTGCTGACTTTTCAACTGTTGTTTATATATATGAATATGAAATTGATGATTTGGTTATAAAGGCAAAGCAAAGAGTTTGGTCAAAGATTTTAATTGAATTAAAAGAGGAAAAAGGCGGAGAAGTTCTTTTGATTCCAATTGCTAGAAGTGATGATTTTATTTCTTTAGAAACTTTAACAACATCGCTTAATGTTACTTCATATCCGGTAGTGATTATTAATGAAGAACATATTTTCTATAATTTAACCTCGTCAAGTGATTTAGGAACCTATATTAATTAGTGTTTTTTAGCACAATAATCTTAAAAAAGAGAAGTTCACACCTTTTATTATGAAAAAATGTTATTCTTGTGGTATTTCTGAAGAAGAGACTTTTTTACATGAAGGAATTTCTAAAGGAGGTTTTGTTAATGTTTGTAGGGCATGTTATGTTAAAAATGAAATTCCTTTAATTGGAAAGAAAGATTTAGAAAAAGGATTTGAAAAGAAAATGAGTGTACGTGAAAGATTAATGAATCTTTCTGGATTAAAAAAATCTAGTGTGGAAAAAGATAGTTTTAATAAATTGAATGAAAAAGAAGAGATTAGTTTGAAAGAATTAATTGAAAAAAATTTTAAAAAAGATCTTCCTAGGGAGAAAAAAGAGCATACTGATTTAATTGAGAATTTTCATTGGATTATTATGAGAAAAAGAAGAATGCAGAAGTTGACTCAAGAGCAATTTGCTAAAAAGATTTTTGAACCTGTTATTGCGATAGAACATGTTGAGAGAGGCATTTTACCTAAAGATTATTATAGTTTAATTAAGAAATTAGAAAATGCTCTTGGAATTGCTTTGTATAAAGATCATGAAGTTTTGAAATTTGATCCTCGTTCTTTAGCAAGTGAATCTAAGTTTTCTAGTGGATTGACTATTTCAGATTTAAGGAAATTAGATACTTCAAAAGAAATATTTTCTGAAATAGATGCAAATGAATTAAATTTAAAAAAAGTTGAGGAAATTGTTGGCAAGGCAATTGAAGGAGAGGATCTTGAAATTGCAAAAAAACCTAAAAAATCTTGGTTTAGTAAAAAGAAGAAAATTAAGAGTGAAGATATTTCCAAAGAAAATATTGATGATATTTTGTTTCGAAG
>CAZQKH010000045.1:0-2497 GCA_964593105.1 Candidatus Woesearchaeota archaeon
TTCTGTAAATTTATAAAAATTATTGCTTTAGGATATATATTATTGTTATTTTCTAGAATAATTATTTTTATAAATCATATCTTCAATGATTATATATGGAATCAAGGCAAGTTTATTTAGTTGAAGATCTTTTTAGTGCTTATAATGTTCTTTTACCCCATCCAAGTGCTGCGCTAGGATGTTTAGATAATATTAATTTAGAAGAAGGAGAATTTAAAATGGCAAAGATTTTTTTAGATGATAAGGGATCTTATAATTTTTGGTTGAATCGTATTGATTTTAAAAATGATTATTCTATTCTTTTTTCAAAATATGCTTTAAAGGAGATAACAAATTCAATTAAGATTAAAAATAAAAAGAATTTTAATGCTATAAAAAGTCTTAATAAAAGAAAAAAAATGTTCTATAGAAAGATTAAGCAAAGGAAAGCAATTTTAGAATTAAGTGATGAAGAAAAAGAAGGTCATAAAATTCTTTTAGATTCTTTTGATTGTTTTAGAGAAAATGGGACGGGTAAATTAAAATTTTCAGCATATAGTTTGCTTGTTTCAGCTTTAATTGTTTCTCAAAATAGAACTTCAAAGGGATATGAAAAAACTGCAATTATTTCTAATAGTGAACAAATGTTTAATTGTTGGAAAGAAATTATGCAATCTCAATCAAAAATCCAAGGGGATTTGGATTTTATTTTAAGAACAGGATTTAATGAATTTGAGATAAAAGATATTTATGGAGAATTCTACAAAAGTAATAACTAATGATTATTTTGTATAACAATTATCTTTAAAAGTGAAGATTTAATAAAATTAATATGGGAGTTCATACATCTACACAGTGTAATGTTGATAATAATGTTTATTTGTATGTTAAGTCAGCTCCTTCTAAAGAAGAATGGGAAAATGGATGTTGGTATAGAAACTTTGTGGGAGACGTTATTGTTGGAGGTAGATTTTTTAAACAATTTTCTCCTGAAGAAGCAAAAGCGCGTGCTAAAGTATTAGTTAAACAAGTGGATGAAAAAGGCAAGAGTGAAAGTCAAATTGAAAGAGCACTTTTAGATGTTCGTAATATTGCTTTTAATGGGTTTAAAACAATTCATAAGAGTGATGTTAATATTTTGACTACTTCTCAATATAGAAATTATCAGGATAAAATGTATTCTGGGAGTAAGTTGGATTTAGGTACAAGAGAAGATTCTTGGTTGGTTGAGAATCCTATTTTTGCAGATGATTAAACAATCCTAACCAAGTAATAACTAATTAATATAAAGATATTAGTCAATATTCTTTTATGGACAATATAAAATTTGAAGTAGTTGATAAAATAACTAAGAATTTATTTCAAATAAAGAATTTAAAGAAGATTTCAAAGTTTGAGTCAATTAGTCCTCCGAGTGTATTTATTGGTTCTAAATTAAGATATCCTCTTGTAAATATTGGGATTTTAAGTCCGCTTGAAAAAGATGAAAATGCTTGGGTTTATGATGATGTTAAATATTGGGCTAAAGAGAATTTTAGTATTTCAGATGTTATTAAGCTTAGAAGTAGTTTGTTAAATTCTCGTTTTCAGTCAAAGGTTCAAGATGTTCGATTGAATAAGAAATTTGTTGAAATTGCAAAAGATGTTGCAATTGCTTCTAGGCCTGTTGATTTAGAGATTGAGCTTAAAAATAAAATTGCAGGGGGTTCTAGTAGAGATAAGATCTTGGCCCCACATGGCATGAGGGCGAGTTTAAAGAATGCTAAGGTTACTTCTAATGTTCGGATTAATACTAAAGTGGATAGAGTTATGAATGATGAAATTAAAGCTGTTGAAGGAATTTCGTATTTGTATAAAAATCATATAAATGAATATTCTTTGCAAAAAATTTTGAGTATTGGTGCTTTGGGTTTGAAGAAAGATAAGAAAATTGTTCCTACGAGATGGAGTATAACTGCTACAGATGATATGATTGGTAAAGAGTTGTTGTCAAAGATTAGAGATTATAGTTTGATTAATGATTATAGGTTGTTTTTTGGTGAGTTTTTAGGAAATCAGTATTTGATTATGTTGTTTCCAGGGTTTTGGAGTTTTGAATTGTTTGAGTTATATTATCCTGGTTCGAGTTGGAATCCAACAGATGTTATGAAAGCTTCAACAGATTATGAGGGTTATTATGGAAGGAAGAAATATGCTTCTAACACGGTTGGGGGTTATTATGCAACGAGGTTTCCGATTAGTGAATATTTAAATTCGATTAAAAGGCAGGCGGGGGTGTTAGTGATTCGATTGGAAACTCCGTCGTACTGGGCTGGTTTGGGGGTTTGGGTGGTACGTGAATCTGTGAGGAAAGCATTGGATAGAAAAGAATTAAACTTTGATTCAAAAAAGGAATTTTTAGATGCTGTGAGGAAAATTGGCGAGATTAAATTTAACTTTGATTCTGGTTATATTTTTCAACAGAGTAAGTTTTTGAAGGAGTTTGGTGTGCAGAGACGATTGGAGGATTGGTTTTAGG
>CAZQKH010000046.1:0-2467 GCA_964593105.1 Candidatus Woesearchaeota archaeon
TTGGCTTGCTTTAGGAGGATATGGTGTTAGAATTATTCAAGAATTTACTAAAGGTAAATTTAAGCAATTACCTGTTTTCAGATTTAAGGGCGATTTAAAATTAGGTTTCTTTATGTTTTTGAAATCTCTTCCTTTTGTAATAACATATCTTGTGGTATTAGCGATATTGTCTGCTTTAAATTTAGACTGGATTGGAACTCTTTTAAAAATATTTGTAATCCCAATATTAACTATAAACTTCATTAATAAAATGACTATTGGTTCTTTTTTTGAATTCAATATATTAAAGTATGTCTTTAATTATTTCGGAGATTATATTATGGTTATATTAAAGAGTATTTTATTAGCAATTGTATTTGTATTTATGATTATAATTTTAGTGGGTATTCCTAGTCTATCCTTTACAGAAAATATGTTCTTCGCAGATTTCTATAGAAGAAGAGTTAAGAAATAATTTTATTTATGTTTTGAACTTTAACACAATAATTTTTATAAATCATAAAAATATTTCTTTTCATGGAAGATAAAGATATCACCCAGAAATTAGAGAATAAAAATGTTTCAATAATTGTAGTAAAAAATGGTAAACAAGAAGAATTTAAAGGAACTATCCATCGTATAAAACCAGGAGTTTCTCTCGGGCTTCAAAGAGATGTAAAAACACATCTTGTGTTTGCAGGAACATGGGGGGGAATTTATCAAATTAAAGAAATTGATTCTAGAAAGACATTATATCATAATGGATATGTTTTAGAGACATATACTAATAATAAAGAAAAAACAGAAAAAGAAAGGCAAGAGATTATCTCAAGAGGAGCATTTTTTTAGAATAATAATAATCTTAACTAGAAGATTTTTTGAGAGATTGAAAGCAAATTCTACCTTGGAAAATTATGAATTATTTTATAGAAAAATTAATAAAAAATTTAAGTTAATTAATGCGAAAAATAGATTTTATCTTCCAGATTCTCATGAAATTAATTTGGATTCTATTAAAAATATCCTTGAATATCCTTTATAAAACTTAAAAAATTAGAAAGTAAAATTATTTGGCTTCTTTTTTAGCTTTTGCTTGAATTGCTTTTTTAGTTCTTTCTCTGTCTGCTTCAGATATTTCTTTTCTAGCTTTTTTAGTTTCTTTGTTCATTGGCTTTTTCCCACCTTTCAAACGTCTTTTCATACTTCTTTTCTTATTGCTTTTTAATCTTTTTCTTGATGCCATGAAGAATTTAGAAAATTTGAGTATATATAAGTTTTGGAGATAAACAAATTCTATAAACTATAAATCCCCTTAATTATAATGGAAAAACAATGGCATGTTTATATTCTTGAATGTCAAGATGGTTCATTTTATACAGGTGTAACAAATGATCTTGATAATAGGATGAATGCACATGCGACTGGAAAAGGAAGCAAATACGTTGATAGAAAAGGTTTTAAAAAACTTCTTAGAGCTAAACCCTGTAAAGATAAATCTGATGCTTGTAAATGTGAATATGAAATAAAACAATTACCTAAAAACCTTAAACTAAGTTGGTTTGATTAATCAGGCTTTGCGTATAAATTCAAAGATTACTTTCTAAGAACCACATAAACTTTTCTTCCTAAGAATTCTTTTGGAGCATCTATTTTTGCACCATTACCAAATTTAGTGATAGTTTTTTCAAAGATTAATTCAAATTCGTCTTTTAATTCTAATTTGCCTTTTTCTAATTTTATGCTTCTTTTTCTCATATATATCTTCATATACAAGTATATATAAAGATTTAGGTGATGCATCACAATAAAACATAAGTATATAAGGCTATATACATAATAAGAGGAAATTATATGACAAAACACCCAAATCAATTATTTCGACGACTTGTCGTCGATATGCGAAACCTAAAAAAGAAAAAAGAGATTTATCCTGAACAACAACAGAGAAAAATCAATTGGCATGAATACACTTTATCAAAGATAAATGATCTAAAATCTATTCTATTATTTATCAGAAATTCAGTTGATCAAGTTTTTATTGACGAGGATTTCTATAAGATTGGAAGACCTTCTGTTCATCCAAAAGTTTTAGCAAAAGCAATTTTATTTTGTGAGGCTATTGGATTACCTGAAAGACAAGCTCAAGGATGGCTTGATCTGATGGGTGGATTTTTAGGAATTTATGAAACTCTCGACGATAGAGTTATTGGAAAGGCATATGAAAATCCAGAAGTAATTAAAATTCTTAAAAAGATATTTGAAGAAAATAAATCTTCAGATGGAATTTTGGGAGGGGATGGGACTGGACTTGAAAGAAGTAGAAAAGATAATTATGAATCTACAAAAAAGAAAAACGCTGGTCAGTACATGACCAGCATCGTAGATTCACGAGAAATTGTTCAGGCATTTGATATTTCTGGCGTACAAGAATGCCAAATTATGCATGAATTGATTAAAAATGTCGACGGGAAAGTATTAACTCTCGACG
>CAZQKH010000047.1:0-2309 GCA_964593105.1 Candidatus Woesearchaeota archaeon
TGTTGGATCTGGTGTTGGATCTGGTGTTGGATCTGGTGTTGGATCTGGTGTTGGATCTGATGGTACTTCTTTTCCTGTACCACAACCATTATGCACTAAAACATCTCCTGCATAATATGTATGTGTGTTTTCTATTCTAAGATTATATGCAGGTACATTATCATAAACCATCCTAATAGAAGTGATTATTAAATTATTTCCATTCCATAATCTTAAAACATTTCCAATCTTGGCATTGTCTATTCTCTGCCATTTATTATTAACAAGAACAGGGTGATTTGGAGTAACTCTTAATCTATTATTAATAATAAGATAACTATTAGTTTGCTCTTTTGGATGGTGAGATGTTTTTTCGACCTTTGAAGCCACATTAGTTTGAGTTTTTTCATCATAACTTAAAACAATATCTCCAACTTCAATATCTTCAATTGGCTTTTCAGTGCCATCTAGTAATGCAACAGGAGTTCCAGCTAAGAAACAAGTTGATGGTGTAGTACTGTCTGGCTTATCTTTGTCCTTCTTTTCTTTCTTTTTTGTTGTTGTTGGACTAGGCTCACCAAGCTGAGGAGTTTCTTCTGGTTCTTCCTCCTTTCCAACAACCATATCAAAGGATGCAGCACTTTCTCCTGAAGTAACAACAGTGATTTTATGTATATAACCATCATCATCAGTGTATCCAGTTGATGTTGTTGTATCCCCCATATCTGTTCCAGTATCATGCACTATTGTCAGGCTATCTCCACTAATAGATGTTTCATCTTCATCCCCACCATTGACAACCTTACTAGCACTTAATACAAAAATGATTGATGTAAGAAAGATAAGTATAATAAATAATTTTATTTCTTTGTTAGTTGTTTTAATTTTATTTGTCATTTTATTTAGTCCTTTCTGTGATTATTGCCTGACCTTTTGTCTCAGGCCAATCTTCGAAGTGGAATATAAATATTCCTTCCTCCCTTGGTATGAAAGTATAAATGTCTCCAGCTTTTATTAATCTTGTTGGGATGTTAGCATTTGTAAAAATTTTGTGTTCTTTTGTATCATGGTTTATGAAGCTTATACTCTGGTCAACCTCAATTGAAATTTCCTTAGGCTCAAAACCATCAGAAGTTATATTAACTATTTCTCCCCTATTTTCTAATAATTTTAAAGTTCCTTCCATGTTCCCTAATACATCAGAAACAGAGGAAAGCAGAGGTGATAATTCTACTTCTTTGTTTGTATCAACTTCTTCATTATTAAAGAAGGTATTCTGATAGATAAGATAAAAAGCAATTCCTGCAATTATTATTATGAAAAATATTAATGCAAGATTAAAATTCCTCTTTTTTTTAGTAATATTTGTAAAGGAATCAACAGAATCAATAATATCCTGAGAATAGCCAGTCTTTCTTAATCCCTCTTTAATCTGCTCTTTTTTAAAGCCTTTTTTCAGCTGTTCCTTTATCCAGTTATTTATTTCAGCCATTATTTGTCTTTAAGAATGAAGTTATATATAAATGTTGCTTTTTGTAGATTAGTGTAGGATTATATAAACTATAAAGTAGAAAATTTAATAATTATTGGGTATTAAGGGCTCCTCATAGTAATTTTCATTAGAACAAAAAAGCTTAAATTTAGATTGACCTATTTTTGAAAGCTCGCCATTAATATCACCTATTAATTTTTTGATGGGAGTATTTGGATTTTTATCATTATATTTAACTAACATATATGAAAGTATACCTGCATTAGTAATATCCTTCTTACCACCAGCTGCTATTGTTATACAATTATCTATCCCTTTCAAGTTTTCTACTAATTTCTCTGCATAACAACTTTCTTGTATTATAATCAGCTTACCATAATCAATTTTTTTTATATTCTTTATTAAAAGATTACTATTCAAATAACCTTTCGGAAATTTAAATTTACCCTCTTTTGATGCATGTGAAGTATAAAATATATAAACCAAATCGTTACTATCAGACTGTACTTCAGAGACTCCCTTTAAAAATTTTTTAATGTAACATTGTTATCATCTACTACAATTTGTTCTTTATTTGGTGGAAGATATTCTGACAAAAGACCTTTTTCATATCTTTCGTAGGTTATCGCATGTGTAAAATCCTCATTATGGGGGTTAGCCATAAGAAGATTTATGTTAACATCACTCGCACCATTTTTTTTTAGTAATTCATAAAACATAATCATACATGTTGTTCGATAACTGCCAATTTTATAATAATCTCCATTGGCAATCACAGCATAGATATCAACAGGGTTTTCTGGTTTTTGAGTAACTTTCTCTTCCAGTCCTTTTACTG
>CAZQKH010000048.1:0-2281 GCA_964593105.1 Candidatus Woesearchaeota archaeon
TAACGTCAACAAAGAAGTCGGACGTATTAACTGAAAAATCATACCCTCCTAAAACTACATTCTTAGTTGAACCGGTGTAAGGAATGTAATCACTTAAATTAAGCTCACTAACATTTAAATTAGTTAAATAAGAACCATCTCCGTAAATATATCCTCCAAAATATAAATCATCTGAAATATTAACAGTATAATTATGAAAATTCCATAGTTTTTCAGCAGAAACAAAACTAAATGCAAAACTAATCAAAAACAAACTTACAAAAATCAAAACCAAAAACTTCTTTTTATCAATGCCAGAATCAAAAACCAGCAGGGTTTTTTTATTCATTTTCCATAACCTCTTTTACCTCTCCAAGCAATTTTTTAGCAATTTCTATATTCTCTCTAAAAACTTCATCTCTCATGGAAAGCTCAACCCCATACTGATATTTCTCTCTTAAATCAATAATATCTTCTTTACCTAAGTCAAATGAAGAAATTTTATCAATTAATTCTTTATCCAAATGGATCTTTCCCTCTTCAATCAAATAATAAATTAATGCAAAAGTGCATTCCTGATTTCTCGATTCATATCCAAATTTAAACAAAACAGAAAGCAATGAATGATAAATTGAATAAAAAATAGTGCTAGCAGAAACATCTGAATAATCTTTTTCCAAAAACAAACTAGCCCTAAGATAATGCTCTGATTTTTCAATATGTTTTTTAGCAATTAACAAGCTTGGCTTAACTCTAACTAAACCTCTATGTTTATTCTTAGCACCTTCTCTTAAAGCTTTCTTTAAACACCATTCAACTTTATTTTTTATATGACTCATTTTACTTCTCCTATAATTTCAACAAATTCTCTCTCGCCAAAAACTAAAATTCCCTTAATAATTTCCAAAACCACCTCATCTTTTAAATTCAAATTTTTAATAAAATCATTTCTCGTTTGATAAACTGCATGAATTTCTTTATCATTTAATTTATTTAATTCAGAAATTTCACTTTTCAACTTATCAAAATTACTCTTGTTAACAACAAACAACACATCAACATCCTTTGCATTTTTACCTTTTGTTAAAATGGAACCAAAAAGAATTCCAATTTCTGCATATTTAATTTTTCCAAACTCATTAATCCACCTTTTAACAAAAGGAGATGAACTCTCTGCCTCTTTTCTAAAAAGTAAAGAAGCATAATCTCTAGCATAGGAGTTATCAAAATCAAAACTATAAAATTTAATATTTGAAACTTTCTCCAATTTAAAGATTCCCTCCTCTTTCAGAATATTAAGAATTTTAAGAGAACCCATAGAACTTAATCCAATCTCCTTAGAAAGATTATTCGCATTATAATTCTTAGGAAAATTCTTCAAAATCTCCAAAACAACATTTTCTTTATTATTAATTTTCATTTTAAACTTTTTGTTTAATTATATAAACTTTTTATTTATATAAAACTTTTTAATATACAATATACTTTTTAAAGTATAATCTATTTTCCCCCCTTTCCCAATTTTATTTTTCACTTTCATTTTATTTTAATTTAACCATTTTAAAACCTCTTTTACAAAAGACTCTGTTCCTTTCAAAATAACATGATTCTTTAAAACCTCTGTAAAAATTTCTTTTTTATCTTTTATTGAATCTATAAATCCTTTAAAAGACACATTAAAGATTTGCACATCTAAACCATATTTTTCTGCTATCCTTTTAATCTTTAGAGAATCTATACTACCTACAACAAACAAATCCAAATCTGAGTTTTTATTTTGCTTTTTCTTGGCATAACTTCCAAAAACACAAACAATATCTCCTTCAATCTCTCTAGAAAAATCTATTAATTTTTTATTTTGTTCTAAAAATTCCAACTTTCTTAAACTTTCAAAATATAAAAGATTTTCAGTTAAAATAGGATTTAAAAAATTAAGAGAATAGTTTCTAATATTTCCTTTGTTAACAGATTTTAAAATATTCTCATCTTCTAGCTCATCTAAAGTTAAAGCAATGTTTTTTTGGCTTAAAGAAACTCTTTTAACTAATTCTCTTCCATAAATGTGCCTATTATAATCTTTAAGAAATTCTTTCATAATCTCAAAATATTTATTGTGTAACATTTTACTCAGTTGTGTAAATAATTACTTATTTATAAACCCCCCTTTTAAATTAGTTAATCCTGTAATTCCAATTAATAAAAACATTACAAATACTAAAATAATTAATAATTTATTTCTCATTTTAGTCATGCTCCTCTATTTTATAAATTCTAAACACAGGCATTTTATTATTTGTTCTTT
>CAZQKH010000049.1:0-2268 GCA_964593105.1 Candidatus Woesearchaeota archaeon
TGCCTCTGATTATTAACTTTCAAAAAAAATTGGTTTTGCTGAAAGTCCTGTCCCAAATATGCAACCTTTCGGGAATCAGGACTCACCTTCAAGGTTCTATGAAATATATCTGGTGTTGTATCGTTTACAACGCAAATAATTCTTTCCTTAGAATTACGCACATATTCCCTAGTTTGCTTTGTCTTGTAGGCATTTATTGCTTTCTGTTTCTCTGAAATTGGTTTTTCTGAGCAGCCGTAAAACAATAATAAGAATATTGAAAAACTAATCAAAAACTTTTTATTCATATAACCTCCTCAAATTAATATTTAGGTGTTGGCGGTATATATATCGGTGGTGGATTATATACCGGCGGTTCATAAATATGCATAGGTTGTACATCAATATCTATAGGTGACATATAATATCCTATTTTGTAGACGTCCTATTTTAGACTTTAGGGGACGGTTCTCTCGCCTGTAACCCATGCCGCACCAGTTAGTTATAAGTAGTCAATTATTTTATTGTTTCTCCTATTTTATTTTTTATCTTCAATTGTTAACCTTCCATACATATAATCGTGTGTTTATAGCTCCTTGCCCTAGTAAAGGATGAGACCAAGAGAAACGTCCTCTTTTTTAAATCGAGACCAGGTCCCATCTTAATTTTCCTTACTAGGCTTACCTTTTTTCCGCGTTTTTCAAAAAATTAAATTTTAGAATATAACCTTTACCGATTTGACTTTAAATATTTACTCTGTATTTGGAACTCTTGAAAATCTTTCTGCATCTCCTCTTCTAATCGTTTCTCCAAACCTTGTGGCATTTGCATAGAAGAGCTGACTTTGAAACCAACAATTAAATAAATTCCTAAAAGAATTATAAGAACAGTAAACAAAATAGCAGCCCATTTCTTTTGTTTAATTAGTCCAATACCTGAGATGATAAAGCCTCCTATAGCAGAAATATATATAGTAAGTCCTATTAATCCCTCTAAAATACCCATTCCACTCAACATACCACCTAAAGCTAAAAACGGAAATCGCCATGTTAAAATTATTAAAACTATTCCTAAAATTATTGATATAACTCCTAAAATTTTACTTATATTGCTCATCACGGCTTCCTTCTTTTAAAAATAAAAATTAGACAGTTCCTTTTTACTCTCCTACATCACTTCCTCGCCTCAAAACACCGAGTACCACCGCGGGGGTGGTACTTTTGGTTATAATCACACTTCGTAGGCGTGATTGTGGTCTTTTTATAAAAAATCTCAAATTCATCTAAAAACCCTTTTCTATCCTACCTTTTTTGTATGGAACCTGTCCCGCGTATCCGTCCTAGTTTAAATTTCTTTCCCTCAATTTTAAGGACTTTTTTCTGGAGGGGTACGAAGATAAAAAATAGCGTCTGGACCTAATTCTTTTATCCTACTTTCCATCATAACCTCCATTTTTTTTGTCGAGGCTACGCATTCTTGATTACCCTGTTGTTCACATAGTTCTCTTGCTTTTTGATAATATTTTTTAGCACTTATATAATCTCTTAAGCCCCCATAAGCACTGCCAAGCGCAAAATAAACAGTAACATTATTAGGATCTAATTAGATAGATTTTTCTAGATAAGTTATCGCTTTTTCATATTTACCTAAATTTATATAGAAAGAACCGTAATTATAATAAAGGTCGGCACTCATAGGATCTATCTGAATAGCTTTTTCTAAGTAAGTTATTGCTTCATTATATTCATTTTCGTAGAAAGACTTATCTTCCTTTAAAAAATACTCCTTTGCTTTACTATCTATCTCTTTCTTTCTCTCATAAGTTTTTTCGATTATTTCTCGTCTTTTTATTATCTTTGGCTTAATTTCTTTAAGCTCAGCAAATGCTGGCTTTATAAATAATAAAAATATTCCAAAAATCAATGTTATTTTTATAGTAGGTATAATTTTTCTTTTATTATTCATTTTTCGCTTTTTAGTTATCTGTTATCCTAATGGTTCCAGTTTACCAGCGATTCGTAAATATGCATAGGCTGTACGTCAATGTCTATAGGTATTTGCATCATTGGCTTAAAATTCGCCTAAACCAAAATTAAATTCATTATGCCAAATAGCTTTATGTTCGATTTTTCGTTAGTATTCATAAATATCTTCTCCCCTTTAATTCTCCTGCATCATATCTTCACCTTAAGGATTAATTATTACCGGCGGTGGAATATATACTGGTGGTGGCGCCACATACAAAGGAATTTTTGATGAGCCTACTCTAATTCCTTTTAAGCTTAAATC
>CAZQKH010000050.1:0-2207 GCA_964593105.1 Candidatus Woesearchaeota archaeon
GCACTAACAACCTCAATACTTGAACCAATAACCCAAGCAATTGCAAAAATACTAATTATTAAAAGAGCTACTTGAAAAATACTTATTCCTTTAAAATTATTTTTTGATTTCATTTTTTAATTTTTTAATTTTATCGATAATCACTTCCATTTAATTTTGCAACATATTCAAAATTTCCCTCATAAATTCTTTCTACAGAATTGTTTCCTTTTAATTGTCCTTTTTGTCCTAATTTTTGAAATAATACTGTAACTATTTCCAATTCTTTACTAATTTCCTTGATAGAAACAAAGGTTCCAGGTTTATATCCACAATCTCCTAATGCTCTTGCTCTAGTACTTATAGATTCTATCCATTCTTCGTGTGTTAAGAAAATTGGTAATTGTCCTGCTTTTGTGTCTGCACATTTAGCCTCATTACCTTTAACCTCTCCTGTTTTTTCAGGACAATAATAACCTTCTCTATCTGAAATACAATAGTTTTCAAATGTTGAACTTAACCCTCCTTGTCCTGTGTGAACTTTAAATAATGTATCTAAATCAATATAATTCCCATCTCCAAATCCAAAATAATCTTCTTCAGGAGAAGTTAGCCCATATCCGGGAATAGCATAACATCCTCCTTGAAAACATCTTTGAACAGCGTCGTTATTTGAATTTAAATCACAAGTAGGATTATCCATAAAATTATCTCTTTTAATAAATATGTGGGTTTCATAGGAAGCTGTTTCTTGAACATTTCCTAATGAAGAACAAATAGACCCTCCTGAAATCTCTTCTTCACTTACATTTCCTGTACTTTCAGACCCCCAAAAATCAAAACCTGGAGCAAAAGCAGGAACACAAGAACCTTGCTCATCTTGATTTCTATCTTTATCTGTTGTTACAATTTGACCATCAAATCTATATCCTGGAACCCAGTCACAAAAAATAGATTTTTCACAAAGAGGTTCATCTAAATAACTAAAACAATCTCTCCAAGTATTTACCCAACACTGAGCAACTTTAAATTCTTCTGCTTCTAAACCCATATCTGACTGAACACAAACTTCATTTCTAAAATCTTTACATGGTTCGATAATAACTTCTCCGTCCATACACATTAATCTATAAAATCTACTTCCAGGTAAATTATATTTATTGGTGTTTGAATTTTTCTTTTCAAAATTAGGTTCTCTAAAAGCAGAGGTTTGATTTGTTACATTTATTCCTGGATAAACTCCTTTTGATTGAGCACACCAGCTTTCACCATGTTGATAAGTTTCTTCTTCTCCATCTCCATCAGTATCATAATAACAACTTAATTCTGCGCAAACATTATCTCCATACTCGGGCTTATTGGGCATTCCTTTTTTTCCTGCACGATGTTCTCTACAAATAGTTCCATCAACATAAGAACAATCCCCACATGCAGAAGAACCTGGATTTAATGTGCAAGAAGGTTCTTGAACCTTTGTCCAATAATCTTGTATTTGTGCATTCCATTCATTAGGATTTTTAGAGTACATAGACTCATCATAAACATTTGCTAAATTCCCACAAGAATCTATAAAATAAACTTTATCGTCTTTACAAATAGTATTTCCTGTTTTAGCACAATTTGTTGCTAATTCTGGAGCAGTACATAAAAAATTCTCATAAAATTCTTTTCCAGAAGCTAAACAAGCTTCTTTTGTGGTAAATGCACAATCTCTTGTGGTTTGATTTTCATCACTAACACATGCTCCTAAAGTTCCAAGCGAGGCCATGTCATAACAAGTAAATTCATCTGTTACATCTTGTCTAAAATTAACATCCACACTATATACTGTTGCTAATTGTTTACATTCTGTTTGAGTTGTAAAGCTGGCATATTCTCCAAATAAACAACATCCGTTTTGACATACTGAAATTTCGTCTTTTGGCAAGTCATTCCATAATCCTCCTTCAGCTTCACATAAATTTTTTGGTGTATTTGGCATACAAGAACCTTTGTTCTCGTCGATACAAGTTCCTAAAGTACAGGGAGTATAACTATCGCAACTTGTTGGGGCAATTGTTGTTTCACATTGATCTTGAGTTGTTCTTTGACACCACGCCCCATTTTTTAATGTTTCACAACAACCTTCTTCTGCAGAAACAATTCCAAAAGTAGAAACTAATAAAAGGGAAATACAGATAAAAAATAATATTCTCTTTTTCATTTTATATTTTTATAAGCATTTTTTC
>CAZQKH010000051.1:0-2200 GCA_964593105.1 Candidatus Woesearchaeota archaeon
ATTATGAAATTATTTTTGTAGAAGATGGCAGCAAAGATGATTCTTTTGATATTTTGTGTAAAATAAAAATAAAATTTAGGCAAGTAGTAATTATAAAACATAAAATGAGGAATGGTCAATCACGAGCACTTTTTACTGGAATTGATTTTAGCACAGGTAAGATAGTCATCACCATGGATGCAGATCTTCAAAATGATCCTGAAGATATACCTCTTTTTATCGATAAGATTAAAGAAGGATATGATATAGTTTGCAGTTGGCGAAAAATGAGAAAAGATCCTTACCTAACTATGGTTCTTCCTTCAAGAATTGGAAATGAAATATTATCAACTCTATCAGGAGCCAAATTCCACGATTTCAGTTGCACCTTTAAAGCATTCAAAAACGCTGTTGCTAAGCAAATAGCTAAAAAATTATATACAAATTTTCATGTATTCATTCCTCTAATATGCAAAAAAATGAATTTAAATATTTTCGAAGTAGAGATTAATCATAAACCTCGTATTCATGGAGTATCTAAATATTGCTTCTTTAAATACATAGAAGCTTTTCGAGTTTTTTTTATGTTAAATTATATTTATTTAAATAATAACAATAAAAAACGATATTTTGCGTTTTCTACAATTTGTCTCTTCTTGGGATTTTTTTTGTTTATTATTAAACTTTTTGCATTAGCAATTATTCTGTTATTAGTTAGTAGTCTGTCTTTTTATACAATAAAGCAAAATAACAAGCTAATATCATTAAAGATGGGTCTTGATTGGAATATAATTGATAGGATAATTAATTAACGTAAATTAAAAGATTAGGTTTATTTATTGGGGAGCTTGATAATTGCGTTTCCAAGCTTGTTTAGTTCAATTAATTGTTGTTGCAAAATTTCTTTAAAGATAGGGGAAGCATTTGCTTCATTTTGGATTGCCAGGTTAATTATTTTTCTTGTATTTTCATAATCCTTAATTCTAAAATAAATTGCCGATAAGTTTGTGTAAGCTCTGTAATGTTTTGGATTTAGTTCAATTGCTTTTTTAAAGTTAGCAATAGCTTCTGGAATTTTTTTCTGGTTTGCAAGTTGTACACCTAAATTGATATAAATTTCAGGGACTTCAGGATTAAGCTTTTTTGAAATATTTAAATAATTCATAGCTTCTGCATATTTGCCTATTTCGCCAAGTGCTAATCCCAAATTTGCACATACCTCAAAATTGGTAGGATCTAATTCATAGGAAGTTTTATATGCGGTTATTGCTTCTTGATAATTTTTTAAGGAAAGGTTAATATCACCAGTCTTAGAAAATACTGATGCTTTAAGTTTCTTATTTTTAATTTTTTCTAAAGTTTCAGTGAGGTAAAGCTTATAGTTTTGAGGATTGTTGTCTTGAGACAATTTTTTTATTGTCTTTAAATAATTTGAGGTTTTTACTTTGTCAAAACTTTTATAAAGAAGAATTCCAAAGGAAAGCAATACAAGGGCCATGAATATGAAAACAAGCGAATCTACTGATTTTTTTTTAGCTTTATTTTCTTTTATTTTAGGATTTTTTGACATTTTTATATTTAGTTATTTAGATTTAGTCTAACTGTAATTGAGTTTTTTGTCAAGTATTATAAAGATTTACCAGTCTTTTTACACTTTGCTATAATTGTATTGTATGGTATGATAATTTTTGTAAACAAGAAAAATTGGTGTATTTGTCAAAGCAAGTATAGGCGGATGGATAGGAGTTGGAAGCATAGTGAACAAACACAAAAATATCGTCTTGGTGTCATTAAGTTCTGCTGGTACAGAGGGGCATTTATCTGTTGTTAAGAATTTATTTAACTATTTTAAGGATAAAAAATTTAATCCGATTGTCATAAGTGAATGTGATTACACTGATTTTTTCCCATTAGGATGTTTTTTAAAATTAAAACAATTGGAGAATAGAAGTGAGCTCAGTGTAGGGGGAGCAATAGATGACACCCATGATTTGCAATTATCAAGATTATTAAACCAAATAAAGCCTAAAGCAGTAATTTTTGAAACTTTCTTCAGTCCAAGCTTAATAAGAAATATTAAATACCCTTGTTATTATGTTGCCTGTAAATTAAGAGACACACATCAGGAATTATTTTTCAAAAAGAGATTTTTTTCTTTATTTAAGAAAACTTATTTTAGGAATGAGGCTTTTGAAATTTTTAAGTCAAAGGATATTTCCTT
>CAZQKH010000052.1:0-2190 GCA_964593105.1 Candidatus Woesearchaeota archaeon
TTATAAACTTAATCTTTTATTCCAAGAATTTTAAGTAAGAAAATGTCTGTTAATTTATTTAAATCTTGTGTTTGCCCCTCGATAAAAACACAATTATCTTGTTGAATTATTTTACTGGTGTTTGATTCTTTAATAATAATAAAATTCTCTGTGCAATTTTTAATAGGTAAATCCTCTTGACAATTTGTTGTATTTTCTAAACATGCTAATTGAATTCTTGTTAGGAAAATATCTAAATTCTGATAAATTTGATATGAAGAAGCAGAATCTTCAGAATATAAATAAAGAACTTGCTGAGCATAATCAGGCAATATATTTAATTCATTTGATTCAAAGGTTAAATTTTCTAAATCATTTGGATTATTTGAAAATATAAATTGAAAATCTCCTTCTTGTAAAATCCATGAATTTCCTGAAGCAGATAAAGAATATCCATTATATCTAATATCTGATACTTCTTGTTCTGTTCCAAAAGAATTTGCAACAATTCCAAAAACACTTAAAGAAATAACCACAATTAAAACAATACTTATAATTAAAGTATTTCGTTTTTGTTTTTTGATTTCATCTCTTCTTGTATGTATTTTTCTCATCTAAAGGAATAGAAAAAATAGTATAAAAAGTTTATGATAATCTTTTATTTGAAATCATCTATCTTGTGGATGCCTTTTATTCTCCAGTTAATTTTCTTAACTCGCCTATATTCTTAAAAGGAATTCCTTTCTCTTTTTCAATCCCTTTTAATTTTCTCATATATTTAGGTTTCAATTCAAGTTCTAAGTTCTCAGGAGCATTTGAGATTATTTTATTTATTGAATTAATTAAAGAATTTGTGTCTGAAATTAGTTCTTCTTTTATGGATTTAAAAACAGTTTCATTATCTATGTCTCCATATCTATGAGAGATGACATTTCTCATTGCTTTTGCATCCCTTAATCTAACACATAAATCTTTAGAAATAATACTTTTTTCATGTAGCAAGCCAAACACATTATTTTCATCTTTTAAATCAAAACCTTTTTTCTTTATAATTAAACGAGCCAAATCAACAGAAGCTTCAACAATCTTCTCAAAATATCTTTCACATGCAGCAATACTTGTTAAACTTCCTTCATATTCCTCTAAATTATTTGGGACGATTGCTTGCACTTCTTTTAAATAAGTTCTTATTTGCTTTATCTTATCTCTAAATCTATCCATATTTATAAATTACTTTACCATGTTTATTTATTTCTGTTTGTATTTTTTTTGGCAATTGCGAAAAAATCTGCAAATCTATTTTTGAATCTAATCTTCCTAACAAAATTACTCTTATTTTTGTGGGGGAAATATTTGTCTCTTTTAATTTCAATGCTAAATCAATATCTGACCCCTTTATAGGGTTTTTAATAGCATAACTGCCATAGAGAATTATCTCTTTTATTATATCTGGAAATATTTTTAAAATTGTTTCTTTAGATTCATTAATTATCTTTTTTATTTCTTGGGCTTTTTTTAATTCAAATTCTTCCTGATACTTTGAGATCTCTTTAATTGCTTTTAATTTCTTTCTAATATCCCTTGAAAGCCTCATTCTTTCTAAGGGAGTCAAAGCTATTCCTAAGAGTTGTTTTTGAATTATCTCTATTTCTTTTTTTCCAAATAATAGTCTCATATTTGGATTTTCTTTTATACATTTTCTTAATGACATTTTATTATAGTTATTACGATAATTATTATACTAATTAGTATATATTTAAATGTTTTGGTTTTTAAGGATTATAACCTAAATAAGGGTTATTTATAACAAATTAAGGGGTTCTTTTTTTGGCAAGGCAGAAGCCAAGAGTCAAAAAAAAAAGAAAAAAGAAAAAAAATAAATTAAATGTTTACTTAAGCTTGTGCTGTTTGTAAAGTAGCTTCTGTTGAAGATGTACCAATATACTTGTTACCAGCTGTAGTGTCTACAGTTTGGGTTCTCAAGTACGTAGCAGCATTTCCAGTATCAGCAACTCCATAACCTGCAACTAACAAAGCAATCTTACCAGTTGTGTATGCATCACCAAAGCTTTGGATCAAGAATTGTCCTGTTCCAACGCCTGTAGCTTCTGTAAAGCTTGGACCACATGCACTACCTAATAAATTAGCAGCAACTGAGTTAATACAACTTCCACCAACAACAATTAAGTTCTTAGTTTTCATTGAATCAAT
>CAZQKH010000053.1:0-2045 GCA_964593105.1 Candidatus Woesearchaeota archaeon
CGGGAGTTTGACACTTCTGAGCTAATTAAAATAATCAATACAGTAACCATAGCCCTTTATATAGGCCTTTTTTTTATACGTAAAAGTCAAGTTTCTTTAACTTTATATTGCGCGAACATACGCGAATATGATATAATAAGCATATAGGAGGTTTTACTCATGCGTATTTCAATTGCTAAAAAGAAACTTGGTTCTTATATCTATATTGTTAAAGACGTTACTATTAACGGTAAACGTACCACTAAGCCTATCGATTCTCTAGGTTCCATTAGGTCATTGTCTAAAAAATTAAACATTTCAGAAGATAAAGTTATTCCTTGGGCAAGAGAACTTGCTAAAGAAATGACTATTAAAGAAAATGAACAAAATAATACTATAAGTATAAAGTTTTCGCAATCTAAGTTAATAAATAAAAATTGTTTAAACACTTATAATTCGGGTTACCTTTTCCTTCAGTCTGTATATCATGAATTAGGATTAAATAATATATGTAAATCTATAAGCGACAAATATAAAATTGAATATGATTTAAACTCTATTCTTTCAAGACTTATATATACAAGAATCCTTTATCCTGGTTCCAAAAGGACTTCATATGATAGTTCTAAAAAACTGATTGAACAGCCTGATTTTGATATTCATCAGATATATAGGTCTCTTGATGTAATTGCCAAAGAGAATAGCTTTATACAGTCACAGGTATATAAAAATAGTACTAAAGCCTTTAAAAGAAATACTTCAGTACTTTACTACGATTGCACTAACTATTTCTTTGAAATAGAAAAAGCTAGTGGCCTAAAACAATATGGTATGTCTAAAGAACATCGTCCTAATCCTATAGTGCAAATGGGACTATTTATGGACGGAGATGGATTACCATTAGCTTTCTGTATTAATCCAGGAAATCAAAATGAACAACTAAGCCTTAAACCATTAGAAGAAGATATAATAAAAGATTTTAAATTATCAAAATTTATAGTATGTACTGATGCAGGATTAGCTTCTAAATCGAATAGAATTTTCAACAATAAATCTAATCGATCGTATATAGTTACCCAATCATTAAAGAAAATAAAAAAATATCTTCAAGAATGGTCACTTGAAACTTCTGGATGGAAGTTAAGAGGTAATGGCAAAGAATACAATATAAGTGATATTGATGAATCATTATCATACAATTCAATCTTCTATAAAGAGAGATGGATTAATGAAAATGAAATTGAACAAAGGCTTATAGTATCTTATTCTTTAAAGTATAAAAATTACCAACAAAGTATCAGACAAGGTCAAATTGAACGTGCTGAAAAAATGGTAAAAAAACAAAATAACAAGAAAGCTAAAAGACCAAATGATCCCTCAAGATTTATCGAAGAATATCATACTACTGAAAATGGTGAAATAGCAGATGAGAATAGTTTATCAATGAACGAATCAGCTATACTAAAGGAAGCTAAATTTGACGGTTTCTATGCAGTATGTACAACATTAGAAGATGATATAGAGGATATAATTAATGTTAATAAAAGACGATGGGAAATAGAAGAATCATTCAGAATAATGAAAACGGAATTCAAATCTAGACCAGTATACTTAAGTGATGATGAAAGAATCAAAGCCCACTTTACAACCTGTTACCTTGCACTGCTTATTGAAAGAATCATAGAAAAGAAATTAGAAGAAAAATATACTACCTCAAATATAATAAACACTCTTAGGGACATGAACCTGCATATTCTACCAGGAGAGGGATATACTCCAGGTTATGAAAGAACAGATTTAACTGATAAATTACATGAGATATTTAAATTCAGAACTGATTATCAAATCACCACAAATAAAAATATTAAAAAAATTATCAAAAAAAGTAAAAACAAATAAGTTCGCGCATAAATAAATAAATTAAAAATGTTAATATCGTCCTTTACAAATAGGCTATATTAACATTTTATCTTTTATTAAGTGTCAAACTCAAGATTATAACATAACGCAAGTTAGTGTCAAGAGAGTGTGGGATTTACCATATAACAAATTGAAATTTTAGATGT
>CAZQKH010000054.1:0-2014 GCA_964593105.1 Candidatus Woesearchaeota archaeon
TTATTTGTAAAGTTTGTAGGGGTTGTTTGGTTTGTTTCATTTGTTGGAGGATCTGAGGGGGAGCAATCATTTTCTTGTCCTTTTGTTTGTTCTATGAATGTCCATTCTGAGCCACATAATTGCCAGGTTTTTGTAGAAGAACTGATTTCACTTAGCTCTTCTGTCTCGTCAATCTTTGTTCCACTATTATCATATAAGGTTACAAAGTCTCCAGCATTATTCAATTTAGAGCTTGATAGTTCTACCACATAGTATTCTCCAGAATTGAGAATAGTTTCATTTGCAATTGTATAGATTTTTTTAGGAGAAGACAAACCATCATAAAACTCCCACCCAGAAATATTAATAGCTTGGCACTCATCATTATAAATTTCTACCCATTCATTTCCTGAACTTCCTCCAGCAGGATTTGATTCAAATTCATTTATTTTAATTGCAGATACATTAAAACATAAAAATAATACTAAGACTAAAAAAATTGGAATTAACCTTTTCATCTATTTATTAAGAAAATTGAAATTTTAAAGTTTATTGTGCTTTAGTAGGGGTCTTTTCTTTAACTTTTTTAGATTTAGAAAACTTATGACCATATTTTTCTAAGAAATCATTATATTCTATTTCTATTTTTCTTTGATTTTTCTTTTTCTTTGCAATTAAAATTTTCGAGAATATTTTATTTTCTAATAACCATAAACACATTCCTTTTTCAATTTGGTCTAGATAACCATTCATTTTTACTTCAACACCCACAATATCAAAACCTTTTTCACCTTTTAATTTTTTAAAACAAATAAAATCTGGAAAGCCGGTTCCAATTACCATGACTTTTCTAAAAGGATTATATTTTCTTTTTGCAGGAACAATTCCTCCAATATTTCCTTCTTTATCTTGATCAATAGTGTTTGTGTATTTATCAACAGTCCAACCCATTTTCATTAAATCTTCCCGTACTTTTGTTTCAAAAGCCAATCCTTTTTGCCGATTTCTTTTTCCTTGAGCTTTAAAATCTATTTTTGGTTTTTCTTTGCCCTCTTTTGTTTCTTCAGAAGGTACCTCTTTTTCATCTTTTTTCTCTTTCATTATGTATAGAAGTAAGAATGAGTTAAAAAATTATTCTTTTACACAAATATTTAAAGTCAATTTAGTTTAAAATAAAATGAAACTTCTTAAAGAAAATGAAAAGGGAAAAACCTATCAAGTAAAAGATTTTAAGATCTTTTATCGGAATAAAGATAGTATTTCTGGGGATAACTCTGAAAATGTAGAAGAGGAAATTTATCTTATATCTGGTTCTGCAGAAGTTACTTTAAAAGAATCTACTAAAATCGTGAACGCCCCTGCCAAAATAGACTTTCCTGCAAAAACATATCATAAAATTAAGGCACTAACAAATATAATATTTATTTTAATTACAAAATAAATTATCCTATATTCTTTAATACATATATCTCAATAGATATAATAGAACATATATTTTACATAATATATTTTAGAATAGATATATTCCAATACCTAGTTTTTGACTACCCATGTTTCTAGAGCAATAAAAATTATTGCAATGATGGAAATAACGCCTTTAATTGCAAAGAATACTGGATGAGAAATTTCTAAAAAAGGCAAACTTAAAACCCCGGCAATTATTGCTAATGTTCCAACCACCAACGCTGTAATGTCTGTGACAGAATCCTCTTTTTTTTGTTGAATTAAATTTTTTGGTTTTGCTATTATTATAAATCCCACACCCATTAAACAAAGCCAAAAAAAGCTCATGTAATTTTGAAAACTAAATTCAAAAAAACTTGTTAATGTTATGTCTAAGAAACCTACAATTGAAACAATTGCTAAGATACTTGCAAATCCAATTGAAATTCTTCTCTTTTCTTTTTTTAATTGTTTTTTTGTTTGCTCTTTTTTTGATTTAACCATATTATATACTCCAACATATATTTTATTATATATATTTAAGACTACAAATCCCTCTACTTGGCACCTGTGATTGCAATCGATTTTTTCA
>CAZQKH010000055.1:0-1936 GCA_964593105.1 Candidatus Woesearchaeota archaeon
AATAAAACCTTATAAATTCCTTTTTATCCATAATATAATGAAAGTTTATATCCAAAGGCCCTGGAAATTCGCAGATTCTCCGTATTATCAATATCTTTTAAATTATCCTCCAAAGGAAGTTGAATATATTGGACAAAATCAAAAGCAAGGAACTGTGACAAATAAAAAAAAGATGTTTTTTCTTCATCAAGCCAAACATTATATTCGTACTTTTTTTAGAATCTTTAATCTTCCAATTCCAAATGCACATTTAACTAAAACAAAAGAAAAATATGATCTTCTTCATTGCGCACATTGCTTAAGTTTAAACGATCGTCCATGGGTTTGTGACACAGAATGGGTTGGTCAATTTTGGATTTCTGCTAATTTTGATAAGCACCCAAACAGGAATCTTGTTAAAAATATCTTAGAAAATAAAAACTGTAAAAAGATTCTCGCTTGGACAAAATGGTCTTATGATGGAATTGTAAAAGAATTTCCAGAAATAAAAAATAAAGTAGAAATTGTTTATCCAGGGGTTCCAAGTCAAAAATTCAAAAAAATAAAATCTAAAAAAATAAGATTATTATTTGTTTCTAGGCGATTTTATTTTAAAGGGGGTTTGCATGCTCTGGAAGTTATTGATAGGTTAACTAAGAAATATAAAAATGTGGAGGGAACATTCATCTCAGAGGTTCCAAAAGAAATATTAAAGAAATATTCTAAAAATAAAAAAATAAAATTTTACAACATGGTGGCTCATGAAAAGCTTCTAAAAGAAATATTTCCGTCTACAGATATTTTAGTTTATCCTTCTTATACAGATACTTTTGGGTTTACTATAACTGAGGCTATGTCTTTTGGAATTCCTGTTATTGCTGTTGGTGGACATTCTCGAGAAGAAATAATTGAACAAGGAAAAACTGGCTATGTTATTGAGGCTCCAAAAAGATTTGATATAAAATACTTAGAAGAATTAACTACTTTAAAAAAAACCATAGATAAAATTGAGCGAAAAACAGAGCTTTTAATAAAAAACAAAAAACTAAGAGAAAGAATGTCTAAAGAAGCAATTAAAGAAATAAAAAAAGGAAAATTTTCAATTGAAAGAAGAAATAAGAAATTTGTTGAAGTGTATAAAAAAGCTTTAAAAACTTAAACCAATAATTAATAAAATGATAATTACAGAAATTGGAAGAGGTTTAGGAAATTCTATGTATGTTTATGCTGCAGCAAAAGCACTTGCAGAAAAACATAAGACAATTTTAAAATTAGATAAAACTTATCTTAAATCTTGGCCAAGACAAAACCATAAGTTCGGAGGAAGTTGGGATTCTGTTATAGAAAAATTTAATATTACTGCAAAAATTGCGACTGAAAGAGAAATAAGAAAGCATATTTTTAGAACATATTTTAGGCCCTTAGATAAAATTCTTAGAAAATTAAAATTATTTGAAAGAAGAGTTATTTATTTTCCGAGTTCAGGTTCTGCGGAGAATTATTTTAAAATACCAGATAATGTATACCTAATAATTTACTGCGGAAAAGAAAAATTCTTTAAACCAATTGAAAATCAAATAAGAAAGGAATTTGAACTAAAAGAAAGATTTAAGATTCCTATAAAAAACAAAATCAAAGAAATCTCTTCTAAAAATTCTGTAAGCATTCATGTTCGAAGAGGAGATGTTCTTAAATTAAAAGATTATTATGTTTTGGATATTAATTATTATAAAAAAGCTATAGAGATTATAAAAAATAAAATTAAAGATCCTATTTTTTATGTTTTCTCAGATGAAATTAATTGGTGTAAAAAGAATTTTAAAGATTTTGACATAAAAATGAATTTCGTTGAAGGTCGAAAAGATTATGAAGACTTAGAATTAATGAAAACTTGTAAACACAATATTCTTGCAAATAGTTCTTTTAGTTGGTGGGCAGGATATTTAAATAAAAATCC
>CAZQKH010000056.1:0-1895 GCA_964593105.1 Candidatus Woesearchaeota archaeon
CCTTCAGCAGTTTCTTTACCAATTGTAGCTAGTCTGAATAATGCCGATAGTGAATTTGTTTCCCAAGGGGTATTTCTTACTCATATTTTGAGTATATTTACTATTCCCTTGTGGGTGGGTTTGTATTTAAAGGTATCAGAATTTATTTTTTAATATGAGTAAAGTAATAACTACAAATAGAAAAGCTAGACGCGATTATCAAATCGTTGAAGTTTATGAGGCGGGTATAGAACTCAAAGGTAATGAGGTCAAAACATTGATTATTAGAGGGTGTAATTTGGATGATAGTTTTGCTCGGATAGAACGAGGAGAATTATTTTTATATGATGTGCATATTCCTGAGTTTGAAAAAAGTTCATATTTTAAAACTGAGCCAAAAAGAATAAGAAAATTACTTGTTCATAAGAAAGAAACTAAGAAGTTGGCAGGTATCATTGCACAAAAAGGACTTACCCTTATCCCGACTAAGGTTTATCTTAATGATCGAGGAAAGATTAAAGTCGAGATTGCTTTAGCTCGAGGAAAACATACTTTTGATAAAAGGAAGAAGCTTAAAGATGATATAACTAATAGAGAAGTTCAAAGAGCTTTAAAAAGATTTAATAGAGGTTAATAAAAATATTGTTTTCAATTTTTTAATGGTATAATTTGGTATTATAAAATATAAAATATAAAATATAAAATTTAGTTGGGGAATAAAATGAAAGAAATGATAAATGTAGCGATTGATGCGGCAAAAGAAGCTGGTATTTTTTTATTGAATAATTTTGGCAAAATTACTACAATTGAGAAAAAAGGTGATAGAAATTTTGCGACTAATCTAGACAAAGAAGCTGAAGTGATGATTTTGGATAAAATTAGGACAAAATTTCCTAGTCATGGCATTATTGCTGAAGAAAGTGGCAAAAGTAACCCTGACAGAGAGTATCTATGGATAGTTGACCCACTTGATGGAACTCATAATTTTATGCGTAATATAGATATTTTTGGAGTTTCTATAGGCATAGTGCACAAAGAAGAGTTTGTTGGAGGAGTGATTTATATGCCTAAAGAAGATGAATTATATGTAGGTCAAAAGGGCGCAGGAGCTTATAAAAATAATGAAAAGATTAAAGTTTCTTCTAATGAAAAATTAGAAGATTGTTCAATCGCTTTTGATTCCAGTATAAGATATTCTCCAGAAGTTATGCTTAAAGTTTTAGGAGATTTAGCAGATAAGGTTTTTAATTTAAGAATGTTTGGTTCTTCAGTCCGCCATTTATCTTATCTTGCTGAAGGAATACTTGATTTTGTTGTAGAATTCCATGATCGACCTTGGGATTTTGCCGGAGGGGTGTCCATAATAGAAGAGGCCGGAGGTAAATTAACTAATCTTAACGGGGGTCGATTAACCTATAAAAATATTGGGTATATTGCTTCTAATTTTCTTACTCATTCTAAAGTAGAGGAAATTGTTAGGAAAGGTATGATTAAAATATAGAGCTTTTTTAAAGCTTATGTTGACATAAATATGAAGAGTATGGTAAACTTGCATTGGAAGGGAAAAGGGGGTTAAAATGAGAAAGACTATTCTTTTTATTTTTATGAGTGTTAGTATATGTTCTTTTGCTTTTGCCGAACAGTTAACAATAACAACTTATTATCCAGCTCCATTTGGGGTTTATAGTAATCTAGAAGCAGAGAACTTGGACATGAGAAATCTTACGGCTAATCCAGCCATAGAATTTTATAATGATGCAGGTGTTAGCCCTGATGTGAGTATAATCTTAACAGGTAATAATAGTCTTTCTATGAAAGGAGGAATAGTTACATTTTCGGATGATACTGGAAACCCCACAATAATCAAAACTGGTGAAGTATGGTTTTGCGCAGATTATTAATTTATTAGTGATTAT
>CAZQKH010000057.1:0-1872 GCA_964593105.1 Candidatus Woesearchaeota archaeon
AAAAGATGTAATTGCCCCGGAGGTTTCAAGAGTTTATTATGAAACAGGAAAATTAAAAATAATTACAAACGAGCCTGCTGAATGTGTTTATTCAATTCTCGGAGGATGCGGATATCTTTTTGAAGATGGAACAGAAATACAAAGTTCAGAAGAAGGATTAGAACACTTCTTAGATTGGGATACTGAAATAGATATGTATGTCAAATGTAGAGATAAATATGGTAATCAACCAATTGTAAATAATGAATATGTTTGCTCAATTGTTGTCCGAGGCTCAGATTCTTTTTCTAGTTAATTTATTGGGGTTTATTAGTTTTATAACACTTCTTTTGGAATTAGAGCAGATTATTTGAGCATCATTATCGTCCATTAATGTTAGGCCTTTAATATTAACAGTTTATTAAAATTTATAAATAGGCTTTTCTTATATAATTTATGAGAGATGATAAGGGTAAAACTCAAAATCAAAGATTTTGGTTAAGTCCTCATTTTACTGCGGTATCTTTTTCATAAAAATGATCAAAATGGAAAAAAATAAAAGAGGGCAAGTTACATTATTTATTATTATTGCAATAGTAATAGTTGTCATCGGTGTTTTGATTTTTGCATTTTATCCAAAACTTAAGGCAACTACAGGATTTAGTGTTGAAAATCCCGAAGCATTTTTACAAGATTGTGTGGGAGATGATTTGAGAGGTTTAGTAAAAACAATATCTAAACAAGGAGGAGAATTAGAACCAACAAACTATTATTTATATGAAGATCAGAAATTAAATTATCTTTGTTATACAAATCAAAACTACAAACTTTGTACAGTTCAAAAACCATTTTTACAAAACTCTATTGAAAAAGATATTACTGAAAATATTTCTCTTAAAGCAAATGAATGTTGGAATTCTCTAATAGAGAAATATGAAAGCAAATCCTATTCTGTTTCAGCTAAAAAAGGAACATTAAAAACAGAAATTTTCCCAAGTACAACTGTTTTAAGATTTTTAGATTATGAAATTTCTGTAACTAAAAATTCAATAGAAACTCACAAATCATTTAATGTGATTTTGAACAATAATCTTTATGAACTTTTAGAAACTGCTACAAACATCGTTGAGTGGGAATCAAGTATTGGTGATGCAGATATGTGGGTTTACATGATGTTTTTTCCAGACCTTAAAGCAGAAAAAATAAAACAAACAGACGAATCAACAGTTTACATTTTAACAAACAAAAAAACAAAAGAGAAATTTCAATTTGCATCAAGAAGTTTAGCTTTCCCACCAGGAATATAAAATGAAAAAAGAAATTTTAAATATTAAAAGAAAGATTATTCCAATCTTGAAAGAATATAAAGTAAAAAAAGCAGGGGTTTTTGGTAGCTATGCTCGTGGAGAACAAAAGAAAAATAGTGATATTGATATTTTAATTGAAGTAAGAGGAAGTTTGCTAGATGTAGTTAAAATCGAGATAGCACTTCAAAAAAAACTAAATAAACAAGTAGATTTGTTAACTTACAAAGGAATTAGTCCTTATCTTAAAAAAAGGATTTTAACAGAAGAGGTAAGAATTTTATGAAATTATATAAATTTAAAAAAGGAGGAAAAAGCTTAAATATCTTTAAAAATTAATAAAAATATGGAACAAATGGACATAAATAGGGTAGGACAAGAAGTTCTTGCTTTAAGGAAAACTGTAGAAGAAATGAAAAATATGATGTTAGAAGAAGATTTAGAAGTTTCAGATGAAGTTGTTTTAGAAATTGAAAAATCTAGGAAACTTCCAAAAGAAGAATTTATTTCTCATGAAGATGTTATGGATGAATTCCAAGATGACTAAAATTATTTGGGATAAAAATGCAATCACATTCTTAAGTAAATT
>CAZQKH010000058.1:0-1864 GCA_964593105.1 Candidatus Woesearchaeota archaeon
GTGTTGGAAAAGATTCTTCTTCTCAAGAAAGAATACAAAAACAAACATTTTTCCAAAAGGTGGGAGGATTTTTCTCAAAAATCTTTTCTAGAAATTCAAATCAAAAAGTTAATGCTATTAATTGTGAAAAAGGAAAGGATATGGGTGACGGAAAGTGCCAAACTGGCTATATAGTAGGAGAGGTTTGTGAAGTGGTTTCCTGCAGATCCAAAATGATTGTAGGTTAAAATTTTGGTTAATTCTTTTTTCTAAAAATTTAAATATTTCTTTTAATTAGTTTCTCTATGGAAAAGAGACCATATCTTATGGGGGCTTTAGTTGTACTTTTGTTTTTAATTTTCTTACTTTTTATTTTTGGGATAATTTTTCAAAACGCCTTTCAAAATTTTACAGGAAAAACCTTTTCTAAAGGGGAGACAATTTATCAAAGTAAATGTTATGACTCAGATGGAAGAGATTTTTATAATAAAGGTTATAGGGAATTTAATGGGGTTATAAAATGGGATTATTGTTCAGATTTAAATGGAAATGAAAATGGATCTACTCATGTGGTGGAATTTTATTGTTCTTGGCAATGGATAAAAGAATGTTCTGAAGGGTGTTTAGAAGGGAAATGTCTTCCGAACAAATAAAATTTGTAAAAAGTTAGGATTTTCTTCAAAAGAATTTTTTAAGCAGATTTTCTAAAGCTTTATTAATTATTTTTTATTAGTATTTTAAAGGGGTGTGATATGATCAATCCGAAAAAACCAACAGTAGAAGAAGTTCTAAAGAAATATGGTTCGAAAATTGAAGGAAAAGTAAGAACTACGTCGTTAAAACAAAATAAAGAATATAGTCAAGAATATTTAAAATTTAAAAAAGAAATTAGCAAAAAATATAGTGGTTATGAAAAATGGGCCCATACTTTAGGAAAAACTTTTAGAATAAATCCCTCCACAAAAGATTTAATAAAAATTAAAAAATCTATTTTCTCTGCACATTTAGAAATTGAACCTTGGCAAGCAATAACTCTTAGTGTGATGGCTTTTATTTCTGTTTTCTTTTTAGGATTAATTGTTTCTGTGGCAATTGCTTTGGTAAAAGGATCTTTTTTAGAATTTCCTGTTTTACTTTTTATGTTGGTAATTGTATTTTCAATTTTTTTGTTTTATTTTGCAAATAATTATCCTGAGAGATTAGCTAAGAAATGGAGATTAAAAGCTTCTAGTCAGATGGTTCCAGCAATACTTTATATTGTGGTCTATATGAGGCATACAGCTAATTTAGAAAGAGCAATTGCTTTTGCTTCAGAACATTTACAATATCCTCTTGCACTTGATTTTAAAAAAATCTTTTATAATGTTGAAATTGGAAAATTCTCGACGATAAAAGAGAGTTTAGATAATTATCTTGAATCTTGGAGTGATTATGCTCCAGAATTCATTGAATCATTTCATTTAATTGAAAGTAGTTTGTTTGAACCGGAAAATGCTAGAAGAATAACTATTTTAGAAAAATCTTTACAAGTTGTTTTGGAAGGGGTTTATGATAATATGCTTAAGTTTAGTCATTCTGTTAGATCTCCTTTGACAAATATTTACATGTTGGGTGTTGTACTTCCTACGTTGGGTTTGGCTTTATTGCCTCTTGCATCTGCTTTGGTTGGAGGGCTTTTGAGTTTTGTTCATGTTTTTATTATTTTTAATTTAATAATTCCTTTTTTTGTATTTTATTTAACAGATAAAGTTTTAATGCTTCGTCCTGGAGGGCATGGAGAATCTGATTTTTTAGAAAGAAATCCTTTGTATTCTAAATATAAAAGTAAAAAACCTTATGTAAATGCTTTTGTAATTTGTTTGCCTTTTTTAATAATTGGTTTATT
>CAZQKH010000059.1:0-1856 GCA_964593105.1 Candidatus Woesearchaeota archaeon
TGGACATACCGCAAATCGTGTTCCCGGTTTTGCTTCGGCAACGCCGGTATTTTTTCTAAAAGAAAAATTAGTTAAAATTATAAATATCTCTTTTATTTATTATAGTATGCAACAAGAATTTAATATTGATACTTTAAGTGGATATGATTTTGAGGATTTGATTGCAAGAATTATGAAAAAAGTTGGATATAAAGATATTGTCTTAACTCCAAAATCCAACGACAAAGGAAAAGATATTATTATGAGGTATGAAGATAAAAAAGAATCTTATCCCATTGTTGTAGAGTGTAAACATCAAAATTTTGTTGGTCGCCCTGTAGTTCAAAAACTGCAAGGGGCAATGCTTCACGAAGGAAAAAATAATGGATTTATTAAAGGAATAATTGTAACTTCGGGTAGGTTCTCTCCTACTGTAGATGAATATATTGATGAAATAAATAAAGATTATTCCTCCTCTATGAAGATAGAATTAATTGATGGGAAGAAATTAAAGAAATTATGTAAGAAATATGATATAATAATTCTCAATGGAAAAATACAAATCATTACAAATAATTCGGCAGATTTTTTAGAAGGAAAGGAAGTAAAAAATCAAATCTTTAAAGAATTTCATCATATAATTGGATATAAAGACGATTTATTAAAATTTGAATCAAAAACAATATTTTACCCTTGTTATTAAATGAGATATAATATTGATTCTAAATTTTGCACCTCTATTGGTTGTGTAAATACAATTCAAAAACAAAATGAAGAAATTTTTTTGGACGGGATGAAAGCAGGAAAAATTAATGAAACTATAAGAGAACATTTTTTTGGAAAAGGTTTTCCGAATATTATTCAAATAAAGAAGAACAATAATAAGAGAATAACTCCCTTTGAGTTTACTGAAAAAGATATTGAAGATGTTGCATTTGAAATAATTATGGATGAAAATACTGAAAATGTAAAATATTATGGTAAAAATAATGTGGGCTATACAAAAACCTGTAAACCAAATGCAAGAGATATAGAATTAAAAGATACAAAAGCAATTTATCTTCCAAAAATTGTTAATCAAATAAAAATAAAAGACCAAAACTATCTTCAAAAAGTTTATTCAAATAAGCATAATCTTCGTTATGATAAGAATGAGCTTAGTCAATGTAAAACCTGTAAAAGAAATTCAACAATTTTTAATTCACATCTTTATTTTTGTAAAAATTGTGGACGAATTTTATGTTCATATCATAAAAGGCTTGACGCCATAGATAGAACGCCTGTTTGTTTAAGATGTGCTTTCAAAAAAAAGTTATTGTTACAAACAAAATTTTTTATTTCAAAAAAGAATAAAAATAAATATCTAAAAGAATATAAAGAAATGAACTTCTTACGAAAATTCTATGAAGACAAAATTGCTTTTTGGGGAATTGTGAGTTTAATTTCTCTACTTTTAATAGGAGTATTTAGTAGCTTATAATAAAATGGATAAATTAGAAAGATTAAATAAATTAGAAGAAGCTAGAAAAGATTTAATTCCAAAATCAAAGTTTTGGAATCAGAATAGTGTATTTTTAGGTTTTGCTTTTGGCTCGGCAATTATGTTAATGACAGGGATAGAGATTTTTAGAATTTGGGCAAAAGACTATTACTTCAAAATACCAAATTTTATTACTATGATTTTAGACCCTTACTTCCAAGGAATTCTTGTATTTTTTATTTTTGGATTATTCATTGCTATTGTTTTAGGAAGAAAAATCGATAATAATAGAAAAGATATTCAAAAAGTTTTAGAAATTGTGGAAAGTGAAATAAAAGAATTAAAAAAATAATTTCGGCGAAGCCGAACTATTTATCTGAAGGACGCAGGCTTATCT
>CAZQKH010000060.1:0-1834 GCA_964593105.1 Candidatus Woesearchaeota archaeon
CTGCTAAAGATTATTTTATGTCTATTATGAATGATTTTTTCCTCACAGAATAATTAGTGGGATTATTAATTTAATAATCCTCTTCCTTAATCTTCAAGAAAATAATTAAACTTATGATATTTTTTTAATATATCATAATCCCATTTTCTTATTTCTAAAAATTGTTGTCTTATCTTTTTCATTGCTTCTAGAAATTCCTCTTGGGTAAACTCAAAATAAATCTCTAAATCAGAACCCCCAATAGTCTTCATAGCATAGATTATATTTTCATTTGACTCACAGTAACTTATTATCTCTTTTATGTTAGAAGTATCTTTTAACTCTAAATTTACTCTATAATAATTATAATTTATTTTATTGAAATTAAACAAAATACCATATCCTCCAATTACCTTTTTTTCTTCTAATTTTTTTATTCTATGTGCTACTGTTGTTGCAGGCATATCAAGTTTTGTCGCAATTTCCATTGTAGTAATTCTTGCATTTTTAGAAAGTAATTTTAGAATGTCTAAATCAAACTTGTCTGTTTTTTCTTCTTTGCTTTGTTTGATAACTATTGTGTTTTTTTCTTTTGAATTTTCTAAATAGGCTCGATTAAAATGATAAAGTTCTGAATAAATTGCAAATCTCTTATTGAAGATGATTCCTTTGAATTTCTTCTCTAATTTTTCATAAAATGAATCTAATTCATTTAATCCTTTGACCATTAATCCAAAGGTTAATTCTGTGCCTTGTAACTCTAATACAAAGAAAACTTGTTTTTCTTTTGTCAAGAAATTTATAATTTCTTCTTCTTTTGTTGGAGAAGCATTAATCAAAGTTATTCTTGTCCTAATCGTGAGATACCCTAATTTCTGAAAATCTATTATTGTTTGATATCCTTGGATATAATTATCTGATTCTAATTTCTTTAACCTGTAATTTACTATATCTTTACTTAATCCAACTTTTTTTGCTATTTGGTTAATTGATTGCCTTGAATTTATATCCAATTGATGCAATATTTTTTTATCTTTTATATCTAACATTACTCTAAATTACAATATTATTATATAAATCTTGTGTTTTGATGGAAAATATTAAAATAAGTTATATATAATAACAATGTGTAGTCCTATTATGGTAACAACAAATTACAATAAAGGTTTCATAGAAACCTTTTCAAATAAAACAAGAAAGGAGGAAAAATAAAATGAAAAATATAACAGAGAAATTTGAAGAAAAGTTTGGATCTTTTGATGATATGAAGGCTCGCCTACCTGGCAATATCTACAGTAGGTTTAACAACTACAAACGGATGATGAAAAAATCAGATAAGCAATTTAAAATCCTCTCAAACAATTACTTTAAGGACAAATCCAGCCTTGCGGAAGACATTGAAGCACACATTCGGATTGATAGATACCCCTCAGAGAGTATTAAAGAAGATATTGTATATAAGAAAGTCGAAGAAATTTTTGAATCGGGAAATAAATGGAGATTTCCAAATGTAATTAGACAATATCTTTTTGAATCAATTAAAGAAAAACTCGAAAATAGAACCATGAAGGAAGAAGAATATAATCTTTTCTTAAATACTCCAAAAAGAAAACTTTATAGGATTGCCAAAAGTAAAAAAAATGAACTTGATTTAGATTATAATTTAATTGAACAACTTCAAGTGGGAAATAATCGACATTACAGAATTGATAAGCTAGATAAATTGGGCATTTGAATAGGTTTGTTTTAAATTTATTTTTATTTAGAGGATTATTGAATTAATAATCCTCTTTTTTTATTTTCAAATCTTCTTTATCTCTTCTTGACAACAACACAACACAACTTCTTGGAACCT
>CAZQKH010000061.1:0-1813 GCA_964593105.1 Candidatus Woesearchaeota archaeon
GGGATCGTTAGCTGGGTTAAGAACGTCGCGAGACAGTTTGTATGATATCTACTAGATGTGTTGTTGTCTGAGTGGAACAAGTTTCTAGTACGAGAGGAACGGAACTTGGGTGCCTCTGGTGAGCAGTTGTCATTGGCAGGCTGCATAGCTACGCACTGTTTGGATAAGAGCTGAATGCATCTAAGCTCGAAGCCATTCGCAAAACGAGACAACTAAGGCCGCAGAAGAAGACTGCGTTGATAGAACCCTTATGTAAGATTCGAGTTTCGACGAGAATTTCAGTATAGGGTTACTAAAAGCCTCAATTTTTTGATGTTTTTCAAAATTGATTCATTCATTTTTTGAATGTTTTAATTAAATGAAAGCCTCAAATTTTATTTTCTCAAAATGTTTTTACCTTTCACTACTTATTTCTTGTTTTATTTTCTATTGCAATAATATATTTTCTATTGCAATAATATTTAAAAAGAATTTTTTATTGAAGAATTTATGAAAACAAGAATAAAATATTCTATAAATTTAATAACTTTTAAAAAAGGTAGTGTTTCTTTTTCTGGTAAGTTTCCTAATAAAAAAGAAATAGAAGAAAAAATTTTAAATCGGGGAGAGATACACAAAGTTAGATATTTTAATAATAGTTCAAGCAAAGACCTTTACATATCTGGTGAAAAATTTGAAGAATTAGGAAAACCATCTAAACTACTAAGAACAATTACTCTTGAGAGTGTTAATTAACTACTTATTTCTTGTTTTAAAAATAATTTAAATTGCTACTATGTTCAAAGTTTTTTTTCTTTTTTATCTAAATCTTTCCATTTAACTTTATTTGATTTCCATTTCTTTTTATTTGCTAACCCTACTATAAAGAAAACCAATCCTAAAGCCCAAAGAGGAACATTATTGAAAGGAATTCCTATTGCCAACCAAATAATCCCAATTAGAAAAAAAGCATAATAATCTGGTCCTTTTTTTGATTTATTTTTAGAATATTTTATTGTAACAAAAATCGCTGCTGCCAATAATAAAATAATAATCGCAAGAATTGACCACTCAATCATATTAATATATAGTTTTTTAGTTTTTAAGACTTATTTATCACAATAATATTTAAAAAGAATTTTTTATTGAAGAATTTATGGAATTAGTAGCATTAGTATCTTCTGGGCAAGGAACATGGGCACAAGTTAGTGGTCTTATGAAACACAAAGAATGGGATAAAGTATTTATTGTTGGTAATGAATTTGCAAGAAAGTTTATACACGATAAAACATTTGAATTTATTAAAGTTAATTTAGATGCAAGTTTAATGGATTTAAAAGAGGAATTTTCAAAAAAACTTAAAGGTAAATTTGAGGGCATGGAAGTGGCTTTAAGTATTGCTTCTGGATCTGGTAAAGAACATATGGCTTTAATGTCTGCTTTGATTAATCTTCCTATGGGAATTAGATTTGCTGCTTTAACTAAGGATGGGGTTGTGGATTTGTAGGATGAAAAGTTTAAACCTTTATGTAAGAGAAGTAAAAGATCATGAAGTTCCAATAGAAGCAAGACAAGGAAGAACAGGTGGTTTTATTGGATACTTTGCTAAAAAAAAGAAAGAAGTGATTCCTGAAAAAGATCCAATTATCTTATTTAATAAAAATTTAAGATTTCTTGCATTAGCAAATTATGAAAAAAGTGAAATCTTTGAAAAAAAAGGAAAAGCAAAATATATTGTAAAAATAAATTATAATGAATCTGTATTAAATCCCACATTATCTGCTAAAGATTATTTTATGTCTATTATGAATGATTTTTTCCTCACAGAATAATT
>CAZQKH010000062.1:0-1727 GCA_964593105.1 Candidatus Woesearchaeota archaeon
TCCCGGTGGGGGCGTAAAATCCCTCGGCATAATAAAGACTTATTAGATATGGGCTCTTTGAAGAAAAGAGTTAAAATTTAAGGGAAAATTATCTTATTGACAACTCTTTTTCTTAAATTAAAAGTATTTGCCCATTTTGCATAAGCACACCAACCTTGTAAAACTTCTTTAAATTTCTCTTGAGAAAACTCTCCTTTATTAAATAATTCTACTTTCTTCTTCATACTTCTTATGTTTCTTTTTCTCAATAATTTATGATAATAAAAAATTCTAAAACCAAGAAAATCTATCCCTTTTGAAAGGGAAATTATTTTGGATTTATCTGGATGCAATTCTAATTTTAAATCTTCTTTTAAAAAATATTGTACCTCTTTTTTCCATTTTTTTAGTTGATTTTTAGAGGAATGTAAAATAACAAAATCGTCCACATATCTCACATAATATTTGGCTTTTAATTTATGTTTAACAAAATAATCTAATTCATTTAAATAAACATTTGCAAAAAATTGTGAAGTTAAATTGCCTAAAGGCATTCCTTTATTTTCTTGAGAATTGTTTAAAATTATTTCTATTAAATTAATTGTCTTATTGCATTTAATTTTCTTTTTCAATATTTTTATTAAAATTAATCTATCTACTTCCCTAAAATAATGTTTTATGTCTGCCTTTAAACAATAAGCTTGTTTTGAAAGATTATTTGTAACTTTTCCTTGAAATTTTTCAAATCTCTTTAGTGCAAATAAAGTTCCTTTTGTTTTTCTATTTGCACAAGAATCATAAATAAAAATCTTTTCAAATAAAGGCCCAATTACGTTACAAAGAGCATGATGAACAATCCTATCCCTAAAATCTGCTTTAGATATTCTACGAGTTTTAGGGTCTCTTAAAATAAATGTTTCTAAAGGTTTTGGAAAATAAGTTTGATTCTTTAATTCGTCATACAAAATTTTCAAATTATATGCAAGATTTTCTTCAAATTTTATAACATAATCTTTTTTTGTTTTTCCCTTTTTTGCTTTTTTATAAGCAAGGATTAAATTTTCTAAAGAGATAATCTTCTCATAAAAATTTTTATGTGTTTTCATTTCCTAGTTGACTAGACCATTCGACCATTAGAGTTAGAATTCTGCAAATTATCATTATTAGAATTCACGTTAGAATCTTCATTCAAATAAACCCTAGACAGTATAAATAGCCAAATATACCACTTACCACCACTGCTTCAAGTTTTACATTCATATCATAACTACTATTTGTTGCAATTGAATTTCATGACTTAAAATAAACCTAAAATAATGTACTAGTAATTTGACCTGTGGCCTAGCCATTTAGCTAGGAGTTTTAAAAAGAAATAGGAGTTTAAATACTATCTATTTGTAAAGAATATTCTTTATTTAATTTATTTAAATTAAAAGTTTTATCTCTAATTTTATTTTCAAATTGTTCTCTATTTTTTTCTAATTTAGTATAATAAGATTCCAAAATTTCAGGCGCGACGCCTACGGCATCCACAACCACCACCCGACCAAGAGAGTAAGAATTCTGCAAATCAACATCATTAGAAAACACGCAAGAATCACCACCCAAATAAACCCTAGACAGCCCATCTTTTTTAGTCCAAAGTTTTTTTTCATTTCCTAATTTTATTTTATCATTTTTAGAAGCAAATCTCTTATCATAAACAATTTTTGTATCATCTCCAATCTTTAATTTAATTCCATAAAAAT
>CAZQKH010000063.1:0-1560 GCA_964593105.1 Candidatus Woesearchaeota archaeon
TTCCTCCATAAACTAACAAAATTAATTGTTCTTTTTAAGTATTGCTGTAGTTAAACAAAACTTTATAAAGCAAATAAAATTAATCAGCACATGGCAGGAATAGTTGGAGTAAAATACAAAATAATGCCCTCTTCTATAGAAACAAATTTGGAAAAGATCAAGCAAGAAGTAACACAATTTCTAGAATCAAAAGATGCAAAAAGAATAGAAATTACAGAAGAAGCTGTTGCTTTTGGATTAAAATCCCTAATAGTTTTCTTTCAATTTGACGAAGAATTAGGAACAGACCATTTAGAAGAACCAATAAAAAGTATTGAAAATGTACAATCGCTTCAAATGATAGACATAAGAAAGATTGCATAAATCTTTATTCTTGAAAATGATATCTATTCTTTCTTTTGTTAACAACAAATAGAATAGCCAAACCAATTAAAATCAAAAAAACAAATCCTCCAATCCAATAAAAAACCTTTCTCAAATCTTTCTCTTTTTCAAAAATAACATCTCCACCAACATCTTTTGTAAGATTTGTATCTTCCAGATCCCCCTCTCCAGACATATTAACAAAAGGAATATTTGCTTCACTCTCGATAACCCCAAACATTTCTTTTTTTGTTATTATTTTATAACCTTCTTTAGTTGCTGTAACTTCTAGTTCATAAGTTCCAATTTGTTCTACTTTAATTAAAGTGGGCAAAGAAATCTGTTCAACGGATTTATCTGGATATATTAAAGTTGCTGTTGTTAAAGCATTTTCAACTGAAGATTCATAATCTAAATAAATATTTTCTCCTTGAATAAATACTTTTGTTTTTTCAGTGCATAATTGGTCTTTGCAAAATAAAACATTGAAATCAAATGAAGGATTAGTTTCAATTGAAAAATAATCAGAAACTATTTTTTCAAGAGGACTTAATATTTGAACATATGCTTTACAAATTTGAGGTTCAAACCAATCTTGGACAATTTGGTCAGAATAAATATTAATATATGGTTGATTTGCCTGGAGTTGAATTGTTTTTTCTTCTAAAAAATTAATAGGAGCATTTGGACATAAAATATGAGATATATAATTAACTTGCACATTTTCATCTGAAATTAAAGTATAACTAAAAGATAATTCTTCTCCAACAGAAAAAGAATCTAACATATCTATTTCAACATCTATTGAAATTGCAGAAATAAAATTAATTAAAAAGATTCCAATTATTAAAATAAAAATTGTTTTTTTCATTTTAGCAACTTATGCCGTGGACAACATACACCCCCTTATTTATTAATTGATTAATATCTCCACAATCTGCCATATCAAGATTGTTATTTTGAATATATAATTCTTTTAAATTATTTAACCCTAATAATAAAGAAATATCTGAAATTTGATTGTCATATAAATAAAGGAAACGCAAATTAACAAGGTTTTCAATACCAGAAAGATTTGAAATTTGATTATAATGTAAAATAAGGTACTCTAAATTAACAAGGTTTTCAATATTAGAAATATCTGAAATTTGATTAGAATTTAAAGAAAGGTACTCTAAATTAATGAGATTTTCAATA
>CAZQKH010000064.1:0-1536 GCA_964593105.1 Candidatus Woesearchaeota archaeon
TTTAATAATATAGTTCTATTTGTGCAAATTCAGGTAATATTTTATTGTGTTTCTCTAAATTATCATGCTCCCAAAGAGGTTGTAAATTGCTAAGTGCCCAACATCTTTTAAAATCTTCACACTCTGCAGACGTAATATTCCATTTCGATATTGGTAGAATATGGTCAATATGCCATTTGTCACTATTTTCCCAAGTCATCCCGTCTCTAAATTGTTTTTCTAGATGTTTTTTTAAATCTTTTAAAGTATATCTTACTAAAGTTTCCCATTTACGTCCTCTTTTATTCCCTTTTAATGATTGTTTAATAGCTCCGCTTATGTTATGATTTAATCTAAAAATAATATCATTTTTATATCTTTCATTTTTATACCCTCTTATCTTCCACCTGTTTTTTTGTTGATATTTTTTAGTATTTTCTTTTATTTCTTCAGAATTATTTATGTAATATTCTTTATTATATTCTGAATTATTTTCATACCATTTATTTCTACTTTTTTTTACTTTCCCAGGATTCCGCTCACTCCATTTTTTGTTCTTTGCTTTTATTTTTTCTTTATTTTTTTTATAATATTCTTTTGTTTTTTCTTTTACTTTCTCTAAATTATCTTTTTGCCATCTCTTACATTGTAATTTTATTTTTTCTTTATTTTTTTCTCGATATTTTTTTTCATATTCTGGATTATTCTTGAGCCATTTTTTACATGATTCCTTTCTTTTTTCTTTATTTTCTTCTCGGTACTTCTTCCCCTTTTCAGAATCACACTCTTTACACAAATAAGATAAACCAAACCTATCATTCCCTTTGCCAAATTCTGTTATCGGTTTCTTTTTATGACATTTTGAGCAAATTTTTGTTTCTAAATTTAAGTTATTCATAATCTTGTTACTTAATACATAATGCTTATACTAACTATTTCGAAAGAAAAAAGAGAAAAACAAAACAAGTCCTTATTTACCATGCTTCTTTTTGTGGCAATATCTACATAAAGTTATCAAATCTTCATCAGGGTATTCCTACGGGTCTTTTCCTGTAATATATTTTTTATGATGTACTTGTATATTTGATTTTGATTTGCATTTTTGACATTGGAAATTATCTCTTTTAAATATCTCATCCCTTCGCCTTTTCCACTTAACATCTTTTAATTTTTCTTTGTAACTTCGTTCATCTTTTTCGGGTGGTTGTTTCCCTATAAAAACAGGTGGCGAATACATTTCGTTTTTCCAATACTCAGTACTTGGATTTTTTCTCTTTTTACGGGTATGTTTAACAATGGTATGTCCCCTTATATCATATCTGTTTTTACTCATATCTATAAAATGCAAAAGGTCGAACCCGATAGTGTGAGTACCATGATTCGACCTTTTTCTTGACTAGAATTTATCATTTTGATTTCTCACACAAATCTGAACTACAATATTACAATTAATAAATGACAATAACAAATTATCTATAAACATATCCCCAAACCGTTGAACTGCTTACAAAATAACGCTCTGACAATTCAATCATTGCCGTATCACGCCCGTCTTTG
>CAZQKH010000065.1:0-1525 GCA_964593105.1 Candidatus Woesearchaeota archaeon
ATAGGTTTCGCTTAATTTAAATTATACTTAAATGTTCAAAAGTTTAAAATAGAAATTCTTTTAATATTTTAAGATTTATCAAAAGATATTATGGGTTAGTTTCAATTAATATGAGGATCAAGAATATGATTTTTTAACTTTTTTTGTTGATTATCTCCTGCATTAAGTCTCCATATTTTTTATTTTCAATTTCACTGTCAGGAGAAATCATTTTCAATAATTCTAAACATTCTTTTTTTACTTTTTCTTTTTCATCGTATGAATCAGTCATTTTTTCGATTTCAACAAAAAAACCAAGTTTTTCAACTTCATCTAAATCAATAGAAAAATCTTTGTATTTGTAAGATTGTCTTTTTTTATCTACTGTGAATGCTTCTGTAAATCCAAGCTTTTTAAGGAAATCAAGTCCAAGTTCAACATTAACAATTTCTGATTTAAATTCCATCCCAGCTCCGCTCTTTCTATTGATTTCTTTAAATTCAAGAACACAGCTCCCATTTACAGATCTAATTCTTGGAACAATGCCCCCTTCTATAATCATATTATTTTCATCAAGAAATTTAGGATGCCCAAATATTTTATCTATCTGGTGAATAGATTTAGAAGGTTCAGCACCAATGCTCTCTAATTTATTTTTAATTTCATTAAAATCTTTAACTTTTGCTCTAATCTCAATCTCAATCATATTAACAAATAAGAATAATTAGTTTAAAAAACTTTCTAAAGATAATTATTTCAAAACTTTTCCTGTTTTCATATACCACATATAAAGGTCAAGCTCTGCGCATGACATCTTGAGTTTTTTGGCCATTCCATTAAAGATTTCCTCAATCTCAAGGTATTTTTTTATTGTGACTGGCTTTGGAACTTCTTTTATAAAATTGGTTTCTTTCATAAGGTTAAGGATATGCCTGTCAACTATTGCAAGGTTTTTGTATCCAACATTCCTTAAAAAGTGGCTAGCTTCCTTAAAGCCAAGACCTTTTATGTTATCAGCAAGCCATTTTCTTGCGTTCATTTCACCTTCTTCTTTTACTAGTCTAGTTATCTTATTTTTTATATCAATGTGTTCTCTTGCAGAAATAATATATTTTGCCTTGTTGTTGTGAAAGCGATGCTTATTCTTTCTTATTGTTTCTCTTATTGAATCATGAGAATATTCACAAAATCCTTTTGATTTCAGCTCGTCCTGTATCTTAAGTCCTGTAACTGCTTTTGAATTTGCAGTTAAAATACAAAAACAAAGCTCTGAAAACCATTTTTTTGTATCTTTGTCTTTAAAACTTTCAAACTCTTTCAGTCTTTTATCTACTGTTTTTCTGAGTTCAGAATTTTTTAATTTCTTTATTTCATCAATTAGTTTCATATTAAAAAAATAAAAATTAGTTTATCCAAAGTCCATGCACATTGCAGAGTATTCTTGCTTTTAAGCCACCAGAATTTGAAATACAGAATTCTGCTTCTGGCTTGTCTCCAGGTTTTAATCTTTTTCCAACAACAACATTGTCATCTTGGATAACTTGTA